>SKWB01000357.1 GCA_007129135.1 Halococcaceae archaeon
CGCCGGACGCAGATCGACCAGCGCTTTCACCTCTTTCTCACCCACATCACGGTGCTCTCGCTCACGAACATCGACCGGATCGAGGTCTTTCGCACCCTCGCCGCCGAGGAGGAGTACGGCCCGCTCGCCGACGAGATGGGCCGGATCGTCGCGCTCGTCGAGACCTGGAACCAGAGCCTGGAGGACGCCTGTCGACTGCGGGCGAAACGCGTCCCGAGCGACCTGCTCGCGGACTTCCTCGAGCGCCTCGCCTACACGGTCGGCGCGGGCCAGGAGGTGAGCGAGTTCCTCGTCAGCGAGCAGGAGGGGATCGTCCAGCAGTTCTCCGTCCGCTACGAGAACGACCTGGCGAAACTCGACGTGATGACCGAGCTCTACCTCTCGATGATGCTCGCGGCGACGTTCACGCTCGTCTTCGGGCTGATCCTCCCGTTCCTCGTGGGGATCAGCCCGACGCTCTTGCTCGTCGCCGTCATCTCGCTGTTCGGGATCGTCCAGCTGAGCTTCCTCGTGCTCATCAACGGGATCTCGCCGTACGATCCGGTCTGGTACCTCCCGCCGGATCGCCCGCTCGACCGCCGCCTGCGGATCTACGGCTCGCTCGCCGTCGGCGTGGTGCTCACGCTCTTCACCTCCGCGCTCGCGTTCGCGGCCTTTCGGGGGCTCACGCCGATCGATCCGACGGAGCTTCCCCTGCCCGTGTTCGTCGCCGTGGCGTTCACCCCGCTCGTGATCCCCGCGCTCGTCGTCCGTCACGAGGAGGGGCTGGTCAAGCGCCGCGACGAGGACTTCCCGCGGTTCATCCGCGCGCTCGGCTCGGTCGAGAGCGTCAAACAGAGTTCGACGACGAACGTGCTCTCGACGCTCCGGCACAAGGACTTCGGGGCGCTCACCGAGGGGATCAACCGGCTCTACCGCCGGCTGTTCCTCCGGATCGACGCCACCCGTGCGTGGCGACAGTTCGCCGCCGACTCCGGCTCCTGGCTGATCCAGAAGTTCGCCGACATGTACGTCGTCGGCCGCGAGATGGGCGGTGAGCCGAAACACCTCGGCTCGCTCATCAGCCGGAACATCCGAACCTTGCTCACGCTCAGAGAGCAACGCCAGCAGGCGACGACGACGCTCGTCGGCATCGTCTACGGCATCTCCGCGGCGAGCGTCTTCGCCGCCTACATCGGCCTCGAGATCGTCGTGATGCTGATCGGCGTCGCCGAGGGGATCGAGATCGACGACCCGATGATCAGCGGCCTGTTCAACCCCGAACTCTACTCGATCCCGACGATCGAGGCGCTGTTGCTCGTCGTCATCCTCGTGAACGCGACGCTCTCGGCGATGATGATCCGACTCACCGACCGCGGACGGTTTCTCAACGCGCTGTCACATTTCGTCGCGCTCGTCTGGGTGGGTGCGATCGTCGCTACGATCACCGCGGTCGCCGTCGACGCGCTGATCGTCATCTGAACTCGGGACCCGACTCGGGATCCGAAACGGGAGCAGGGTTCTTAGGCGCCGCCGAGAACTGTACGGTATGTCTACACGACCGTATCTGGACTCGCTGGACGTCGGTCCGGAGCGTATCACGACGGTCCTCGAGTGGGGGCGGTATCTCGGCGACACGTTCGGCGCGAGCGGCGCGCTCAACGCCCTGCAGTACTACGAGCGAATCGGCTGGATCGACGACGGCGTCAGGCTCGGGATGGTCACCTACATCCGAGGGATGTCCCACGAGGAGATCCACAGCAAGAGCTACGACGACCCCGAGACGCTCGAGGAACCGCTCTCGGCGCTCAGCGGCACGCCCTTTGCGGTCCACGCCCGCTCGCTCTCGTACATCGCGGAGATAACCGGGGAGGACCTCGACGTCCACCTCGTCCTCGCGGACCTCGCGTCCCGGCGGGCGAACGGACCGACAGCCCAGCAGGAGTCGGAGCCCGAACCCCAGCCGATCGACGTGGAGTGAACCCGGCAGCCCACAAGAGCTAATACATTTTAGCAAAAGCATAAAATATGGGATGTAACTGTCGCCCAGACGGAACGGTGAGCGGACGATGACTGGTGACCGCGCGGTCAGCGACCTCCTGATAGAGTCGGCATCCGATGGGCTCTCCGAAGTCGAGCGTACCGACGCGGAGACGAACGTCTCCGAGCGCCTCCGCGATCTCCTCCCCACGGACGACGAGCGTATGGGCTCTCTCTTCGATACCAACGCCGGGTTCGACGAGCGCGTCGTGAAGGACAACCTGGAGGAGGTCGTCCTCCTGCTCGTCGCGCTGCGTGGCTCGACACACGGCAAGGAACTCATCTCCGACCTCACGCAGTGTTTCGACGCCCGGCTCAGCCCCGGGACGGTCTATCCGTGTCTCCACGGTCTCGAGGAGGAGGGGATACTCACGGTTCACAAGTGCGTCCGGACGAAGGAGTACTCGATCGCCGACCCGGACCGCGCCCGTGCCCGCCTCGGCGCGCGAATGCGCCAGCAGGTCCTCCTCGGGCTCTACTTCTCGGCCTGTCTCGGCCACCGGCTGATCGAGGAGGCGGCCGGAACGGAGCCGTCCGTCTTCTGAGTCGCTACCCGAGTGAGCCTTCCATCTCGAGTTCGATCAGTCGGTTGAGCTCCACTGCGTACTCGATCGGCAGCTCTTCGGTGATCGGCTCGATGAACCCCGAGACGATCATCTGCTTCGCGTCGTCGTCGTCGAGTCCCC
>SKWB01000120.1 GCA_007129135.1 Halococcaceae archaeon
AGACGCTCTACGGTTCGATCCCCCGCGACATCGTCACGAGCGCCGAGGGAACGGTCCTGATGGCCCGCGGGCCGAATCGAACCCCGAGGACGTTCAGACAGGCACTCGTCCAGCGTCTCGGCGAGTGAGCCGCTCGGAGCGCCTTCCCTGGAATCGGCCGTCACCCGAAGAGGCATAACGGACGAGCGAAACGGTAGCGTGTACCATGATATCGGTTGGGATCCACGCCGCGTACCGGGAGACCGCTCCGGACGTCCGGAGGTCGTGAGCCCGGGATGGTCGACGCCCTCACGGCCGGACTACTCGTGGTCGCGGTCTGTGCGAGCTTCTTCGCCGCGTGGACGATCGGCGCCGGGTCGACCGGTTCGACGCCCTTCGCGCCCGCGGTGGGGGCGAACGCCATCACGATCATGCGGGCGACGCTCGTCGTCGGGGTCCTCGGGTTCGCCGGCGCGGTGCTCCAGGGCGCGGCCGTCACGGAGACGATCGGGGCCGGGCTGATCGGGGGGGTGTCGCTCTCGCCGCTCGGCGCGACCGTCGCGCTCACGATCGGGGCGACCTGTATCGCCGCGGGCCTCTTCAAGGGCTACCCGATCGCGACCGCGTTCGCCATCTCGGGCAGCGTCGTCGGGGTCGGCCTCGCGATGGGCGGCGACCCCGCCTGGGGGACGTACACGGAGATCGTCGCCTACTGGATCGTGACGCCGATCGCGGTCACGCCGGCGGCGTACGCGACGACGAAGCTCCTCCGGAGCGACCGCGTGCGCCAGAGCGTCTCCGCCGGCGCGCTCGCGGCGGTCGTCGGTGCCGTGATCGCGAACATGGAGTTCCTCGTCCTCGGCCCGCCGGGCGAGGAGGCCTCGATCGCGACCGTCGTCTCGGGCAGCCTCCCGGGAGCGCCGTTCGTCGGAGGGGCGGTCGTCACGCTGGTCGTCGCCGGTGGGTTCGCCGTGGTGGTGGCGCGGGCGACGGAGAACGACCCCGTCCGCGCCCAGCGACGCTTCCTGCTCTCGCTCGGCGCGATCCTCGCGTTCACCGCCGGCGGGGGGAAGGTCGGCCTCGCCGTCGGGCCGCTGCTGCCGCTGCTCGACGAGGTCGCGGGCTCCGTCTCGGTCGGTCCCGTGCTCGTCTTCGGTGGGCTCGGGATGCTCCTCGGGACGTGGATGGCCGCCAGCCGGATGGTGAAGGCGCTCTCGCAGGACTACTCGGACCTCGGGCCGCGCCGGTCGATCGGGATCCTCATCCCCTCGTTCGTGATCGCCCAGATCGGGATCTTCTACGGGCTCCCGATGGCGTTCAACCAGATCTTCATCAGCGCGATCGCCGGGACCGGCCTGGCGGTCGGGAGCGCCGGGGTCAGCCGCGAGAAGTTCCTCTACACCGCCCTCGCCTGGGTCGCGTCGCTGATCGCCTCGCTCGCCGTCGGCTACGGGCTCTACCTCGGCGTCAGCACGCTGCTCGGCGTCGAGTGACGGGGCCGCCCTCTCTCGCGACACGGCTACCGGCGACGGTCCGGAGACGACACCCTGGCGTCGAGGACCGGTCCACGAAAGCTCTATACGGCGCGTTACCGTTTCACACGATAAGGATGGCCCGTTCGTGCCCACGACTGACCGGCGCGGGTCCGATCAGCCGGCTCCGAGCGGCGGCTCCGCGTCGGTCTCCGGAGGTGACCTGACGATGGGCGAGGGGCGACCGGAGGTGCTCGTCGCGGTCGGCAACCCCGACCACGTCGAACAGCTCGTCAGGACCGCCGGGGACATCGCCCGGGTCCGGGAGGCGGGGGTCCGGATCGTCACCGTGGTGGTCAAATCGAGCACGTCGCCGGTGAGCATGTTCACCGACGAGACGATCGTCCGGGAGTTCTCGGGCGACCGCAGGGAGTTCTTAGAGCGGGCGACGGCGACCGCTCCGGAGGACGTCCCGGTCGAGGGGGAGGTCGTCGTCGCGCGATCGGCCCCGCGGGGGATCCTGCAGGCGATCGACGAGTCGAAGACGGAGGCGCTCGTGATCGGCTGGCAGGAGCGGACCGACCGTCGGGACGCGATCCTCGGGACGACCGTCGACGCGATCGTCGAGCGCTCGCCGTGTGACGTCTACGTCGAACACGTCGGTCGGGTCGCCCGGACGGTCGAGACCGTCCTCCTGCCGGTCGTGGGCGGCCCGCACGTCCGCCCTGCAGCGACCGTGGCGAAGGCGATCGCCGCCGCGAACGACGCGACGGTGGTCGTCGTCTCGGTGGCGGACCCGGACGACGCCGAAGCGGCCGAGGAGGCGATCGCCGCCGCGAACGACGCCCTCACCGAGGCGAGCGGGCCCCCGGTCGCGATCGAGACGGAGGTCGTCGAATCGGGAGACGTCGAGGACACCCTGGTCGACCTCGCGGCGTCACACGACGTGGTCGTCTTCGGCGCGACCCGCCACGGCGCGCTCCGGCGGCGGCTCGTTGGCTCGATCCCGCGACGGGTCACCGAACGAACCGACCGGACCGTGATCCTCGCGCGCGCTGCGGAGGGACCGGTCCGGAGGCGTCTCACGAGCCTCCTCGGTCGGGTTCGGGGGTAGAACACCCATCACGGGTCGGCGCCGCGAGGGATCAGTCCCGGTCGGCGACGGGAAACGCGATCACCGGACACCGGTCGTTCGTCACGAGTCGGTAGGCGACGTCCCCGCTGAGCAGCGCCACGATCCGCGAGCCC
>SKWB01000279.1 GCA_007129135.1 Halococcaceae archaeon
CGCATCGGGGTCGACTCGACGATCGTCATGCCGAAACACGCCCCGATCTCGAAGGTGAACGCGACCCGCGAGTACGGTGCGAACGTGGTGCTCCACGGCGAGGACTACGACGAGGCCGCAGAGCGCGCCCACGAGATCGAACGCGAGGAGGGGCGGCTCTACGTCCACGCCTTCGACGACGAACTGGTGATGGCCGGCCAGGGGACGATGGGCCTGGAGATCGTCGAGGACTGCCCCGAGGTCGAGACCGTGGTGGTGGGCATCGGCGGCGGCGGTCTGATAAGCGGCGTCGCGACCGCGGTGAAGGGCCTCGACCCGGAGATCAGGGTGATCGGCGTCCAGGCCGAGGGCGCCTCGAGCGTGGTCGAGTCGCTCGATCGGGGGGAGATCTACGAACGAGAGGCGGTCGACACGATCGCCGACGGGATCGCCACCCGACGCGTGGGCGACCTGGCGTTCGAGCACATCCAGGAGAGAGTCGACGAGGTCGTCACGGTCTCCGACCCGGAGATCGCGCTCGCGATCACGACGCTGCTCGAACGGGGGAAGACGCTGGTGGAGGGTGCCGGGGCGGTGCCGCTCGCGGCGGTGCTCGCCGAGCGGTTCGAGTTCGAGGAGGAGGAGACGATCGTCCCGGCGCTCTGTGGCGGGAACATCGACCTGAACGTCCTCACGACGGTGATAATGCGGGGGCTCGTCGAGACGGGCCGGTACCTGAAGTTCCGGACGGTGCTCAGGGACAGACCTGGGGCGCTGCAGCAGCTGATAGACGTGATCGCGGGCCACGAGGCGAACATCTACGGCATCCAGCACGACCGGACCTCGCGGGACATCGGGATGAACGCGGCGGAGGTGGTGATCGACGTGGAGACGAGGGGTCACGACCACGTCGAGAGGCTGGTCGCCGCGCTCAGGGAGAACGACTACCGGGTCGAGCTGCTCGCCTGAGATCGAGGGGTCCTGAAAACGTTTAGGAGCCCCGCGTTCGAGGGAGGGGTATGAAGCGAGTCATCAGCACCGACGAGGCCCCGTCCGCGGTGGGGGCGTACAGCCAGGGAACGACGAACGGCGACCTGCTCTTCACCGCGGGCCAGATCCCGCTCACACCGGACGGGGAGCTACTGGACGACGAACCGATCGCGGACCAGACCAGGCAGTCCCTGGAGAACGTGCGGGCGATCCTCGCGGCCGAGGACCTCACGATGGGCGACGTGCTGAAGGTGACCGTCTACCTCGCGGACATCGGCGACTTCGAGGAGATGAACGAGGTCTACGCCGAGTTCTTCGACGACGAACCGCCGGCGCGGAGCGCGTTCGAGGTCGGGGCGCTCCCGAAGGGTGCGGGCGTCGAGATCGAGGCGATCGCCAGCACCGAGTGAATGGAGCCGCGGCTGAAGGCGAGCCTGCTCTGGGGGGTGGTCGCTGCGCTCTCCTTTCTCGTTCTGACCGGCGGGTACGGACTCATCACCGGATCGTCGCTGGGCGTCGAGCTCCGGGTCGGGGTGGCGGGCGTAGTAGCCCTCTGTGCGGTCGGCGTGACCTACCTCCTCGACGGCTACCTCTAGGCGCTCGATCCGAGCCGGAGTTCGGCGTCGGTCACCGTCTCGACGAGGTCGCCCTCGACGACGATGGCGTCCTCGTTCGTCTCGCCGCGTCCGATCGCTGACATGACGGCGGCGGTGATCCCCGCGTCGGGGTCGACGTACGCCGTGTTCTCCTCGACCGTAGTCACGATACCGATCGTCTGGCCGTCGGCGTCGACGAGGACCTTCCCCTCGTCCTCCGCGCTCAGTGATGCCATCGCTTCGCCTACTCCCTGCCCGCGTTTAGCTCCACCGCTCGCGAAAGAACAGGTTTAACTCCGCCTCGTGACTACCCCCACCCCGAGCCGGGATGGCCGAATGGTAAAGCGCACGCCTGGAAAGCGTGTTCCCGTATGGGATTCTGGGTTCGAATCCCAGTCCCGGCGTCTCAATCGATTTCGAGCTCCAGAGCGGCTGCGCCAGCGGGGTCCCGGAGACGGTATCGAAGGATGAGTGGGGTCGTCGCTCGCGGAAGGGAGCCCCTGGCTGGCGAGAGCGACGGCCGCAGGAGTCGAGTCCGATACTGCCTACCGGGTCTCCTCGACGGGGAGGTACGACCCCCGCGTCGCGGAGAGCCAGCTCTCTTCGAGGTCGCCTCTGGTCGCGTCGAAGACGACGACCTCGTCCGGTTCGAAGCCGCATCTGATCCCGATCCCACTCGGGTTGAACGTGTACCGAAGCGCGAACGTCGGCCAGTCCTCGACGGCTTGCTGCTGCTCCGATTGCCCTTCACTCATGCGTCCTCCCCCCTGTTCGAAAGGAGCCCTCCACGCGGGAGAGGAACTCGATCGCCTCCTGGATGTACGCGAGCTCCTCGGCCGAGAGCCCGTCGTACTCGTGAGCCCCCGTCTCTAGGAGGGCGCGCGCGGCGGCGACGCGTTCGGGAAGCGTGAGCGATCCCATCAGCGCCTCGATCGAAGGATCTCGTCGAAGTACCCCGACATCACGTCGATCGCCTGGTTCCAGTGGCGCTCGGTGTGCATGTCGTGGAGCTCGACACCGACGAGGTAGCGCGCGGCGATGTGGCCAGAGCCGTCGTCCCCGAAGCCGTTCTTCTCGGGGTGGCCGGAGCCGCCGAGCGCGGCGTCGATCTCGATTCGCTGGGCCTTCAACGTGGGCGTCCAGTAGTCGCCGCCGACCTTGTGTCGCTTCCAGGCGAGCGTCGTGAGCCGGGCGTACTCCTCGGACATGCCGACGATCCGTGCCCGCCTCCGGAGCGGCCGTTCGACCGGTCCCCAGTCGGCCTCTGCGAGGCCCTCGAGGTCGACGACCTCCCTGTCGTCTATGTACGGCGCTTCGACCTCGTCTTTCGCCCAGAGCGAGTCGACGTAGGCGGTGGCTGCCTCGCGTGCCTCGTGCTCGGAGAGGTGGGGGAACTGGAGTCGGTCGACGGCGAAGAACGCCTCGATCGCACCCGTTCGCTCGCGCTGGTCGTGGAGGACGAACCCGGCACAGAGCTCCTCGGCCATTCGAGAGGGGAGCGACTCGGGCACCTCCGTCTGCCCCGTCGGCGTGCTGGCCGGCGCGTCTGGATTGCTCATTGTCGAGGTCGGACCGTCCACGGGACCGGACTGATCCTGTGTTGTATCGGACTTCATGACGTATTAATCTGCCTCTAACTTCGGTGGCCACGGGAGACTTATATCTGTGATGTAACAGACGGGTGAGTCGCGGCCGTTACCGGGAGGTAATCGGGAGAGAGCCCCGGATTCACGGTAGATCCCGGTTTCGGCCCGATCCCGGTGACCTATCGAACGGTGAGAAACGACGATAACAGGGTGTTAATCGCCCTGTCGATCGGTAATGGGGGGTTACAGAAGAACTATTAGGGGGTGCTCGAAACACCCCCGACGGTAGCGGTTCGCCACCACCTCACATGACGAACGAATTCCTCTACGTCGGCCCGGAACGGGCGTACGTTTCGGAGCTCCTGACCGACGCCGCGGCGCTCTGTGTCGCGAGGACGGTCGACGACGCGGTTCGGTGGTCCACCGACGGGACCTGTCGGGGGGTCGTCTGCGAGGAGTCGGTCCTGGACGACCCGGACGCAATCGAGCGGCTCCGGTCGAGTTTCTCCGGAGTGCCGATCGTTCTGGTCGCCGAGCCGGACGAGGGCGATGTCGTGGACGGGAGGGTCGATCAGGTCCGTGCGCCCGAGGAGCTCGGCGGGCTCGTCGCGTCGTCAGAGCCCGACCGAGAGGGGCGATCCGACGGGGACCGAAGCGCGTTCGTCCCCCCGCTGGAGTTCACGAGGGACGTCCTCGACCGCCTCCCCGACATCTTCTTCATCACCGATACCGACGGGAAGCTCGTCCACTGGAACGACCGGCTCACCCAGGTGACGGGGTATACCGACGAGGAGATCAGAGAGCTCTCGCCGGTCGAGTTCTTCGTCGAGGAGGACAGAGCGACCGTCCGAGCTTCTGTCGAGCGGGCCGTCGCGGAGGGAGAGGGGACCGTCGAGGCACGACTCCTGACGAGCGACGGCACGACCATCGACTACGAGTTCATCGGATCGATCGCCGAGAGCGGCGACTCGACCCGGTACATCTGTGGGGTCGGACGGGACCTCTCCGACCGCCGGCGGTCCGAACGCGCGCTGCGCGAGCGCGACCAGGCGCTCTCCAACCTGGTTCGAAACCTCCCGGGGATCGCGATCAGGTACCGAAACGAGTCGGAGATGCCGATCGAGTTCACGAGCGAGGGCTGTCTCGAACTCACCGGCTACTCCCACGAGACGCTCGAGTCCGGCGAGGTGACCTGGCTCGGTGACCTGATCCACCCCGACGACCGGGAGACGGTGGGCGAGGAGATCGGCTCCGCGGTCAGCGACGGGACGCAGTACAGACTCACCTACCGGCTCGTCCCCGAGAGCGGCGATGTCCGGTGGGTGAGAGAACAGGGACAGGGTGTCGAGAGACCGGACGGATCGGTCGCGTACATCGACAGCTACGTGACCGACATCACCGACCTGATCGAGACAGAGCGCCGTCTCGACTACGAACGCGAGAAGCTCCGATCGCTGATCGCACGGATCGAGGAGTACGCGATCTACGTCCTCGACACCCGTGGTCGTGTCGTCAGCTGGAACCAGGGTGCCCGAGAGATCACGGGGTACGACGAGCGGGAGGTGATCGGCGAACACGTCTCGACGTTCTACACCGACGAGGACCGCGAGCTGGGCGTCCCCGATCGGCTGCTCGCGGAGGCCGTCACGGCCGGGTCGTCCGAACACCGCGGCTGGCGTGTTCGCGCCGATGGGACGCGGTTCTGGGCGAACGCGCTCCTCACCACGATCGAGGAGGGAGGCGAGCTGATCGGGTTCGCCTCCATCACCCGCGACATGACCGACAGAAAGCGGATGGAGGAGGCCCTACGCGAGGAGAAGGCGTTCACCGAGAGCGCCCTCGACGCCCAGCAGGACCTCTTTTACGTCTTCGACACCAGCGGTGCCGTCCTCCGCTGGAACGGCCGGTTCACCGAGGTGACCGGCTACGACGACCAGGAGATAGCGACCATGCACCCCGTCGAGTTCGTCGCCGAGGAAGACGCGGAGAAGGTGGTCGAGACGATGGCGGAGGTCGTCGCGACCGGCGAGAACGTGACGATAGAGGCGACGCTCGTGACCAAGGGAGGTGAGGAGATCCCCTACGAGTTCACCGGGTCGATACTCGATGGGACCGCCGCGGGGAGGATAGAGGAGGAGTCGGTCTCGATCGGGGAGGACCGATCGAAGACCGAGGCGGTCTACATCTGCGGTATCGGACGGGACATCTCCGAACGGCTCCGAGCCGAGCGCGAACTCGAGACGCTGGTGGACGAGCTCGAACGGTCGAACGCCGAACTCGAACGGTTCGCCTACGTGGCCTCGCACGACCTGAAGGAGCCGCTCAGGATGATCAGGAGCTACCTCGATCTCCTCGAACGGCGCTACGGCGACGACCTCGACGAGGACGCCGGCGAGTTCATCGACTACGCCGTCGACGGCGCCGCACGAATGCAGCGGATGATCGACGACCTGCTCTCGTACTCCCGGATCGAAACACAGGAGCTCCGGTTCGAGCCCGTCGACTGCGAGGAGGTGTTCGAGCGCGTCGAGACCGACCTCACGGTCGTCATCGAGGAGAGCGACGCCGAGATCGAGATCGGCAGCCTCCCGACCATCGAGGCCGACCACGATCAGCTCACCCAGCTGTTCCAGAACCTCGTGAGCAACGCGATCAAGTACGCCGGGGACGAGCCACCACGGATAGCGGTCTCGTCGCGACGGGAGGAAGAGGCCCACGTGATCGAGGTGAGCGACGACGGGATCGGGATCGAGGAGGAGCGACTCGAAGACGTCTTCGAGATATTCAACACCGGGACGGGATCGTCGAGCACGGGGATCGGCCTCTCGATCTGCGAGAAGATCGCGACCCGACACGGCGGCTCGATCGCGATCGACTCGGAGCCGGGATCGGGGACGACAGTTTCAGTGACGCTCCCCATGAAACAAGTCGACGTGACCGCGCGTAAGAAGCCGACCGCGGACGTCTAAGGACGACGACCGGTTCACCGCCGTGCCCCACGTCGGACAATCCCTCCGAAACCGTGGTTTATTGGGCCATTAAGATCGTACTGGGGGAAAAGCCACCCGAGTTGGGGATACCGCCCCCAACCCAGCCCCACCGTCTGGCTCGGCTCCGACCGAAATCGTGGGTGGTCGTGTGAAACGTATACGAATGGCCGATCTTTTCACCGGACGCCTAGGCAAGGTGTAATTTGGTGAACCGTCTTCTCATTATATACGTCTCGCTCTCAGAGGGTGTAGCAGAGGTGAACGCATGCACGATCTAACCGGATTCCAGCGAGACCTACTACTGGTCGTCGCCGGCCTCGACGAGCCGAAGGGGCTGGACGTGAACGACGAACTCGAGCGGTACTACGGGACGGAGATCCGTCACGGGCGACTCTATCCGAACCTCGACACACTCGTGAACAAGGGGCTCGTCAAGAAGGGGAAACACGACCTCAGGACGAACAAGTACATCCTCACCGACCGGGGGAAGCGAGAGATCGAGGCCAGACTGAACTGGGAGCTCTCGTACATCCCGGACGAGATCAAAGACCGACTCGAGAACCTGCCGTCACAGTAACGCGAGTTCCGGCCTCTTCTCTCGATCACTCCAGGTAGCCGAGATCCGCGAGGCGCTCTTCGACGGCCTCGTCCTGTCGACCCGAGACCTCGCCGACCTCGTACTCCGGATAGGTCGTCGACCCGACGTCCTCGACCACCGGGAGCGAACGCCCGTCCATTCGGTCGCTGTACGGAACGCCGAGCGCGGACATGATCGTCGGGGCGACGTCGAAGAGGTGGGCGCCCGAGAGGTCAGCCGCCGCGTCTACCCCGTCACCGGCGGCGACGAACAGCCCGTCCATCTTGTGGTTCCACGGCTCCGAGGGCGGTCCGAACCACTCGCCGAGGAGGTGTGCGGAGAGGAACTGTTCGAAGTCGTCGGGGACGGTGACGACGTCGACAGCCTTCTCGGCGTAGGGGCCGTGGAAATACGTCTCCCGGGGGACGACCTCGCCGAAGACCGGATCGCCGTCCGGCGTCTCGACCGAACTCAGCGCACGGATCAGCTCCTCTCTCGTCTCCTCGTACTCCTCATCGGGAACGACGCCGTCCGGCTCCCGGCCCTCGAGGTTGATCCGCACCCCGAGTTCCGTCCGTGCGCGCATGTACGCGCGCGAGTGGGGGAAATCGACCTGTTCGCTCGTCGTCCGGGTGATATCCGAGGGGGCGTACCGACGGGCGACGGAGTCCAGACCGACGTGTTCGAGCACCCGAACCAGTTTCCCGGGGGTGAGTCCGACCGCCGCCGCCTTCGCGGCCAGTCGCTCGACGCGGCTCGGTTCCCAGGTCGTCTCGTCGTTGCCACCCTGGAGCTGGTCCCTGATCGGGTTCCACGACGGCATCCCCTTCCCGCCGGTCGTGGCCTCGACGAACCCCTCCTCTCGGAGGAACTCGTTCACGCGGAACTCGTAGTTCTCGTACGGCCCGATCCCGTGGTCGCTCGCGACGAAGACGGTCTTCGGATCGCACTGCTCGAGGATCTCCCCGATCTGGTCGTCGGTCGCCTCGTAGATCCGCCGTACCTTCTCCGGGTCGCCGTCGAACTCGTGGAAGACGGTGTCGGTCTTCTGGAACTGGACGAAGCCGAACTCGGGAGAGAACCGATCGGCGAGGTAGCGGAACGCCTCCCCGCGCATCCGGGCGAGTTCGCAGTACTCGTCCATCTTCTCCTCGTCGGTGAGCGAGTCGTCCCCGCGGCTGTAGTTGGGGTAGACGCGGTACTCCCCGATCGCCTCGTTGATCTCCGAGAGCAGTCCCTCCGGGTGGCAGGTCGGGTCCTCGGGACCGATGAACCCCGGGACGACCGCGCCGTCGATATCGTCGGTCGGGAAGGTGACGGGGACGTTGACGACCACGCTCGACAGACCCTCGTCCGAGAGGAACCGCCAGAGTGCGTGCTCTCGGACGTGGTTCGCGGTGACGACCTCCCAGTCGTAGCCCTCGTAGTCGACGAAGCCGTAGACGCCGTGTTTTCCGGGGTTCACGCCGGTGTACATCGAGGGCCAGGCGCTCGGGGTCCAGGGCGGGATCTGTGACTGGAGGGGCCCCGAGACGCCACGGTTCATCAGTCCCCGGAGGTTGGGGATGCTCTCCGTCTCGTCGAGTCGGTCGAAGACGCTCTCGCAGGCGGCGTCGATACCGATCAGGAGCACGTCCATGCGGTCGTCGCTCATCGCGGTGCGGGACCTCCCCACACCACACCGGGTGCATCCGGCGGTGTCGCACGCTCGTGCGTGGCGGTCAGGTATGTCATACTCGTCGGGTAGTCAGCCTGGGAGTTTTATTATGGCTCAGTTAACGTGTTTAGCCGGTCTAAAACTACCGGCGAACTCTACCGGGAGAAGACGTGTTCTCGGTGTCTGTGCCGGGAGAGCCACCGAACCATCCCGTAGACGTCGTCGACGGGCGCGCTCGCTTCGCAGAGCTGACACTCCGCGACGAGCACCTCGTCGACCGACTGCGGGGAGAGCGTTCGGTTCGTCATCAGAGGTGCTCCTCGACGGTGCCCGGGAGGTCGTGACCCGCGAGGCTGAGCGCGTTCGCGGTGCTCGCGAGCTGCCACTCGCGTTTCGTCGCCGAGCCCGCGGCGGGCCAGGCGGTCTCCATGATGTAGCCGGCGATACCGGCGTCGGCGGTCGCCTTGTGGACGAGCATCGGGTTCGAGCCGTCGAGCGTGTTGCCGACCAGGTAGCGGTCGTCGCCCGAGAAGCCGAACTTGGAGTTGACCCGGTTGACGATCCTGCGTGCGTACGAGCGGGCAGGCCCCGAGTCGGTCGGGAAGACCGCCTGGCCGACCCCGCTTGGGGTTCCCTGGTAGTAGCCGCGGGAGCTGTGGAGGTCGATCAGCCAGTCGGGGTCGTGGCGTTCGACGACGTCCTCCCAGATCGCACGCGCGATGTCGTTGTTGAGCGAGTCGTCGCCCACGAAGAACCGCCGGTTCAGGTCGTAGCCCATCCCGCGGCGGTCGGCGTCGATCGCCCGGACGAACGCCCGGGGGAGAACCACGAGCGTTCCGGAGTCGACGGTCCACTGGTCGGCGACGACGTCGGCGGCCATCCAGCCGCTCGTCTCGTCGCCGTGGATCCCGCCGACGACGAGCGTCGTCGGGCCGTCGGTACCGGACTCTTTGACGTAGACGGTCGTCTCGTCGTCGGTGCCCTCGAGGATACGGTAGCTGCCGTCGGAGGAGCCTCCCCCGACGGCCTCCTTAAAATGCCACTCGTCCCCCATCCAGACGGCGATCCCGTTGGACTCGTCGATCCCCATATCGCCGTCGTGCTTCCCGTCGATCTCGGAGAGGTCCGTCGGACGGATCACGCCGCCGGAGCGGGTCCGTTCACCCCGGTCCTGGACCCAGAACGGGCCGGCGCTGTCCTCTCCACCGACCGGGTGGTGACTCGCCTCGCAGACGTCGTTGTCGAGCGCGTGAGGGCCCTGGACCGAGATGAAGCCGTCCTGGTGGAACCGGTACGCACAGTTTCGAACGGTCGTCGTCCGGGCGTTGTGGAGCGTGATCTGGCGTCGGACCTGGTCGTGGTCGGTCTGGGTCTGGTTGCGCGAGCCGCCCATCAGGTTGCCGTTGAAGTAACAGCCCTCGATGAGCGCTCCGAGCGCACCGGCGACGTAGATCTGCGTCGGGTGGTTCGGGTCCTCGATCCCGTTCGACTCGATGTACGCGTCGCGGACGACGATCGCGCCGTCACGAGCGATGCGGATCCCGTAGCCGCTGTTCTGCTGGACGGTCCCGCTGTTCCAGACCGTCGAGTAGCCGCTGAGCATGACGCCCGGGTGGGTACCGTTGTAGCCGTTCCACGTCGAGTTACAGCGAACGAACATCGCACCGTGTGCGTTCGCCGAGCGGTTGATTCGGAAGCCGGTGCCGCCACAGCTCCACGCCTCACACTTGTTGAACATGAGGCCGTGGCTGCTGCCGACGTTGTCGTTGGTGGCGACGAGCCAGCCGTGACTGGACGCGCCGAAGACCTTGACGTTCTCGAAGTAGGCGTTCGGGGCGCCGAGGATCAGCACGCCGACGTCGCCGCCGACGACGCGCAGGTTCGCCAGGTACGGGCTGTTCCGGTAGTCGGACGCCCCGACGCCGACACAGCGGATCACCTCGCTGCTCGCGTCGCCGGCGTCGATGACGCTACCGGAAGGGTCGCCGCCGACGAGCGAGACCTCCTTCTCGTCCCTGTCGAGGACGATCGGGAACTCCTCGCCCGCCTGCGATGCACTGTAGCTCGAGTGGACGACGATGACGTCGCCGTCGTCGGCCTCGTTCCACGCCTCGGCGATCGTGTCGAAGCCGGGTTGGCCGACGACCAGTCGTTCGCCGAGTCGGAGTTCGTCCGAGGAGACAGTGAAGCTGTCCTGTGAGGCGGCCATCGACTGGAGTTCGTCGTCGTCCGTCGAAGCCTGTGCGGTGCCCATCGATCCGACGATGCCGGACGCTCCGGCAGCTTTCATGAAGGTTCGCCTGGAGTAGTCGGCGTGCGGTTCGTCCGTGTTCGGGAGGTTAGTATCGGTCACGATATCCCACGCAATCGGAAAATTCTCTCTATCGTATAAGTTCGAGGAGAGCGAACGGTTAGGCGATCGGTTACGTTCGGGTGACCCGGGCACCGAATCTCCCGTGTGGTGGGGTGACAGGCGTCGAGACGAACGGCACCGAAAGCGCCCGACGGGTCAGGTTAGCGAGCGTATAAGTAAGAGTCAACGGAGAGAACGACCGGTGAACAATGAACGCTCAGAGAAGAGGCGCGAACTCGACCCGCCGCACCTTCATGAAGGCGGCCGGCGCGGGTGCGACAGCGGTCGGAGCCTCGGCCCTCCTCCCCGGTTCGGCGGCGGCGGACGACGACGATGACGACTACGACGGACTGCTCGTCTTCATCTACGACGACAGCCCGGCCGAGGACTACTCGAAGACCTACCGCGTCCACCGCGAGTACGACGTACCCGGCGTCATCGGGGCCTGTCCCGGCCTGATGGAGCAGGGGACGAGCGACTGGCTACTCCCCGGCCACGCGCAAGCGATGCACCAGGACGGCTGGGAGTTCATGTCCCACACGCTGATCCACCGCGACCTCGGCGAGGTGGCGGTACTCGACGACGTCGAGGCGGGTGAGACCGAGATCCCCGTCCAGTCGAACCTCGCCGGCCGGTTCGAGGGCGACCCGATCGTCTTCATCGACGGCGACCGCGAGGTCGAGGCGACCGTCGCCGGACGCCGCGAGGGGAGCGAGGAGGTCGACGAGGACGACGACGTCGACGAGGAGGACCTCGAGGACGAGGAGGAAGCGGACGAGACCCGGTACCTCGTCCTCGAAGAGGGTCTCGAAGAGGACATCAGCTCCGACGCCGTGGTCCGCTACACCGACGAGTTCACGAGCGAGATCCTAGAGGAGTCCCAGGCGATGCTCGAGAGCTGGCTCTCGGACCAGGGCGGCGTCGTCAACGGCTACGTCCACACCTACGACCGGTACGAGGGCGTCCAGAACTTCGTCCCGGAGTTCTACGACTCGAACCCGAACGCGCAACCCGGCCGTGGCGGGCTCAACCCCGAACACGACCCCGACCCGCTCCAGCTCCACCGTGCGTACTACCAGACCGACGCGATGGACGACGACGAGCTCCTGAGCTTCCTCGACAACGTCGCGTCGGAGCCGGACTTCGGTATCCTGGCCGCACACAGTCACTTCGACTCGCTGCCCGAGGAGCGTATCGAGTTCGCGATCGAGGCGGCGCTCGAACGGAACATCAAGATCGTCACGATGCAGGAGGCGCTGCACCACCTCGGCGTCATGGAGGTCCAGGACGAGCAGATCGCCGCGAGGATGGAGGAGGACGACTCCGAGGGGGACGACGGCGGAGACTCGGACGAGGACGACGACGCTGGAGCGGACGACGGAGGGGCGGACGACGAGGGGACGGACGACGGCGAGGCCGCGGCCGACGGGGACTCCGAGGGCTTTTTCGACCGGATCATGGCGTTCCTCCGGTCGCTGTTCGGCCGGTAGCCCTCGGCGACGACGGACTCGACGAAATAAACGGCCCGTTACCTCTCTTTTTTGAGCTTTGTTCGAGTATAAGCAAAGCATAATACCCCGTAGACGCAACGGCCGTGCAACGGAGAAAGAACGTGACCAGTGATCCCGACCGAGCGCGACGCGTCGTCGAGACCGTCGACCTCATCTCGAAGAAGTGGCATCCCGTGATCATCCAGCGGCTCATGACCGAGGGACCACAGGGGTTCAACGCGCTGAAGGGGTCGGTCGACGGGATCTCGGCGAAGGTACTGACCGATAGTCTGGACGACCTGACCGAGAACGACCTCGTCGAGCGGACGGTGATAAGCGAGTCGCCGCTCCGCGTCGAGTACGCGCTGACCGACCACGGGCGCGCGCTCCAGACGGCGATGGAGGCGCTGGCCGAGTGGGGAGAGGAGTACCTCGACCCCGACCCCGATCCGACCGTGCTCGTCGTCGACGACGACCCGCGTCTCGCCTCGATGCACGCCGGCTGGCTCGAGGAGGAGTTCACCGTCGAACGGGCGTACGACGGCGAGGAGGCGTTCAAGGCGCTCTCCGAGGACGTCGACGTCCTCCTTATCGACCGTCGGATGCCGGGGATGGGCGGCGAGGAGGTCGTCGAACGGATCGACGAGTGGGGACTCGACTGTCGCGTCGTGATGCTCTCGGCGGTCGAACCGGACTTCGACATCATCGGGATGGGCATCGACGCCTACCTCGTGAAGCCGGCGGTGAAAGAGGAGCTCGTCGAGGCGGTCACCGAGGTGCTCGCGCGCTCGGCCCACGAGGACGAGGTCCAGGAGTACCTCGGCCTGTCCGCGAAGCGGGCGCTGTTGCGCGCGCGAAAGGGAGAGGCCGAACTCGCCGCGAGCGAGGAGTACAGACGCCTCGAAGACCGGATCGAGAGCCTCGAGGGGACGCTCTCGGATCCGACCGACGAGGCGGCCGCCGACGAACGGATCAGAACGATAGTGGGTGAGGAGCCGTGATCGCGACGGGGAACTGGACGGGCCAGTCGGGGGGAAGGCGATGAGCGAATCGGCTGCGGACGACGGGACGCTGTCGATCCTCCTCGTCGAGGACAACCCGGGCGACGCGAGGCTGATCGAGGAGATGCTCGCCGAGGCGACCGAGCGACAGAACGGAACCGGCTACCCCGTCAGCGGGGAGGCGACGACGGTCGACCTGGTCCACGAGACGACGCTCTCGGACGGACGGTCCCGCCTCGCGACGTTCGACGCGGACGTGGTCCTCCTCGACCTCCGCCTGCCCGATAGTACGGATATGGAGACGATCGAGTCGATGCTGGAGACCGTCGAGGAGACGCCCGTGATCGTGCTGACGGGGATGCCCGAGAGCAGTCTCGGTGTCGATGCGATCGCCCACGGCGCACAGGACTACCTGGTGAAAGACGACCTGATCGGCGGGGGAGCCTCGGCGGAGATGCTGCTGCGCTCGATCTGGTACGCGATCGAGCGCAAACGCACCGAGCGGGAGCTTCGCCAGCGAACGCGCGAGCTCGCGATCCTGAACCAGCTCACCCGACACGACATCAGAAACGACATCACGCTCGTCGTCGGCCGAGCGCGGGAGCTCTCGGAGCACGTCGAGCCGCGGGGCGAACGCTTGCTGGAGGAGATCGTCCAGTCGAGCAACCACATCCTGCAGCTCACCCGGACCGTCGGGGACGTCGTCGAGTCGGTCGTGGGCGACGAACGGGCGCTCTCGGCCGTCGATCTGGGGACGGTCATCGAGACCGAGGTGAAGAAGGCCGAACAGCTCTACGACGGCGTCGAGATCTCCCTCGTGAGCGACCTCCCGGAGATCGAGGTGCGAGCGAACGAACTCCTCTCGTCGGTCTTCGGCAACCTGCTCTCGAACGCGGTCTTCTACAACGACAAGGAGACGCCCACGATCGAGATCCGTATCGAAGAGACCGACGACCGGGTGACGGTGCGGGTCGCCGACAACGGCCCCGGGATCCCCGCACAGCGACGGAAACGCATCTTCGAGGAGGGCGAGCAGGGGGCCGAGAGCACCGGGATGGGGATCGGACTCTCGCTCGTCGACCGTCTCGTCACGCGGTACGATGGGGAGATCTGGATCGAGGCGAACGAGCCGGAGGGGTCGGTCTTCTGTGTCACGCTCCGCCGGGCGTCGCCGCCGGCGGACCGTCCCTCCCGATAGGTCGAGAGAGGAGGTTTACGGGGCCGATAGTAAAACCCGAGAGGAGCCGATGGTGTGTGAGATGTCGGTATGAGAGGACCGAACGGAGCCGACGGGGGAGCGGAGCCGAGAGAGCGCCTCGACGTGGGGTTCGTCCCCGTCGAGTGTCCCGGGGCGAACGGGACGGGGGCGGTCCACACCTCCACGCTGTTGATCGAACACCTCTCGTGGCACCACGACCTGACGGTCTACGTGACGACGCAGTGGGAGGCCGAGCGGCCGCTCCCGGCCGAAGAGCGCGTCGAGTACGTGATCAACGACGGACTCTCGTATCTCCCGCACCCGCTCTCGGAGAAGGTGAGCGCGCTCGAAACCGAGACCGAGGCCCTAGAGCGTCACGATATCGTCCACTCGTACTCCTCCGCGTTCGTCTCGGTGCTCGCGGAGCTGGATGTGCCGACGCTCTCGACGCTCAACTCCTACCTCCCGGTCTGTCCGAAGGCCGATATGCTCTACCGCGGCGAGGAGAAGTGCTCGGGACCGGGTCGGACGAAGTGTCTCCGGTGTATCGCCGCGACGGCCGCCGGACGGTGGCAGGGGATCGACTCCGAACTCCGCTCGGGCTTCGTCTCGATGGGCTCGATCCCGTTCGTCGAACGGTCGATGGCGGCGGCCTCCGGGGTCGACGCCTACCACGCGCTCAGTCCGCACCTCGTCCGCGACTACGGGGCCCTCGGCTTCCCCGAGGAGAGGATCACGGTCGTCCCCCACTTCTACGACGAACGCTTCTTCTCGCCCGTCTGCGAGTACACCAACCCGATCTACCGCGACGAGCCGATCAGCCTCCTGACCGTCGGCGCGCTCTCCGATATCAAGGACGCGGACACCGTGATCGAGGCGCTCGCGGAGACGAGAGCGCGCGGTCACGACGTCGAACTCCGGGTCGCGGGGAGAGGCGGTCGCGAGGAGTCGCTCCGATCGCTCGCCGACGACCTGGGGGTGGCCGACTCGATCGAGTGGCTCGGCTACGTCGATCACGCACGGCTTCCGGACGTCTACGACGAGGCCGACGTCTTCGTCTACTCGGGAATCCTCGACGAGCCGTTCGGCAGGGTGATGCTCGAGGCGCTCGCGAGCCACACCCCGATCCTCACCTCGGACGTGGGGAGCATGCGCGAGATCGTCGGCCCGGCGGGTGAGGTCTACGAACCGCGGGACCCGGTCGGACTCGCCGACGCCTTCGAGACGCTGATGCGAGAGTACGTCGCCTACCAGCGAGCGATCCCCGATCACGTCCGCGGGTTCTCCCCCGACGAGGTGATCGACTCGTACCTCGCGCTCTACGAGGAGGTCGCGTCGCTCAGGAGCCCGGTCCCGCCGTAACCACTCGGAAAAGGTCGATGTGGTAGTTAGTACAGGAGCTCGGCGCCGCGGTTCGCACCGCTGACGTCCAGGGAACCGATGTCGACGTTGTTCGCGCCGCTGGTGACCGAGACGCCCCAGTTCGCGGCCGGGATGTTCATCGAGACGTCGTCGATCGTCGCCGAGTCGGTCCCCGGCATGACGCGGATCACGTCGTGGACCGACGAGGTGACCTCGACGTCGACGTTCCGAATCTCGAGGTTCTGGCCGTTGTTGAGCCGGATCGCGCGCTGTGCGCCGAAGCCGTCCCGACCGTTGTCGACGACGATCCGGGCACCGGAGACCGAGCTCCCCTGGCCCATGAGACGAACGCTCGCGACGTTGTTGTTCCGGAAGCTCCCGCCCTCGACCGTGACGGTCCCGTCTCGGGTCGCCGCGTAGAGGCCGTTGTCCGGGAAGCCGTTGATCTCGGCGTTTCGGACCGTGAGCGAGCCCGAGTGTGCGGCCGAGATGTTGAGCCCGGAGGGGCCCGCACCCGCGCTGTGGAGCGGGGTGGACGTGTAGTCGACGTGAACCCCGCCGTCGGGGAGGCTGAGGTTCTCGACGACGCCGCTCCCGCCCGAGCTCACGATGTCCGTGTTGAGCGGACCGGGTGCGCCGGTGTCGTGGGTACCGGTGACGTCGACGTCACGGACGACGAGGCCGTCCGAGATCGAGGCGTGCAGCCCGCGGACGCCCGTCTCGTTCGCGGAGAAGTCGAACGTCAGGTTCTCGACGTGCAGGTTCGTCCCCGGGGAGCCTTCGACCCCGAGCGTGAACATGTTCACCGACTGCCCCGGCGCGTCGTACTGCGAGGCCGGCGCCGGGACGAACCGGGCGCCGTCGGCGGCGATCAGGCCGAAGTTCTGGAAGCCGACGAACCGGACCGCGCTGTCCATGTAGTACTCCCCGTCGGGGAAGTAGAGGATCCGGTTGTTCTGTGCGAGACTCTGGAGGTCGTTGGTGACCGACGAGTTGCCGGAGTTGTCGACGCCGTGTGCGGTGACGTCGATCTCCTCTGCGTCGAACGCGACGCCGTCACTCTGGCCGCTCGACTCCGGTTCGCTCTCGTCGTCGTCGTCGTTGTCGTCCGCGTCGTCGTTCGCTCCCGACGAGTCGTCCCCACCGTTTCCACCGCCGCTTCCGCCGGACGACCCCCCATCGTCGTCGCTCTCGTCGTCGTTCGTTGAAATGAATGGACATACCTCCGCCGCGGCGGGTCCGACCGCCACGGAGGACGCGAGCGCCGCGCCCGTAGCCCGAAGTGTCCACCGTCTCGTAGCCGATGCTCTACCGCTGATTTTCCGCTCCTCTGGCGACATCCGGTTAGGACACATCCGGGATACCGCATAAATCTTCGGACTTTATGCCACCAATTTATTTCTGTTATGAAGTAGTATGTCGCCTCATAAAAGCTAATAGGGTTTGGAAGCTGGAAAAAAGAAAACCCGTAGACGGCGCTGGGACAGTAGGGGTCAAAAAATCGAGTTCGAGTGCGGAGGTGGTCGGTTAGACTTCGTCGTCGTCTTCTTCCTCGTCGTCGTCGACGAGGTCGTCGTCTTCTTCGTCGTCCATCTCCTCGTCATCGTCGAGGGCGTCGTCCTCTTCGTCCTCGTCGTCCATCTCTTCGTCGTCGTCGAGGGCGTCGTCCTCGTCGTCCATCTCCTCGTCATCGTCGAGGGCGTCGTCCTCCTCGTCCTCGTCGTCCATCTCTTCGTCGTCGTCGAGGGCGTCGTCTTCCTCTTCCTCTTCCTCGTCCTCGTCGTCCATCGGATCGTCTTCGTCTTCCTCAGGATCGTCCTCGTCGTCCATCGGATCGTCTTCGTCTTCCTCAGGATCGTCCTCCTCCTCGTCGAGGGGATCGTCTTCCTCTTCGTCAGGATCCTCTTCGGGATCCTCGACGTCGTCCGCCTCGTCGTCTGCACAGCCCGCGAGACCGATCAGGGTTGCCGCGCCTGCGGCCTCGATGAAGCGCCGTCTACTGAGTGGGATCGTTCTTTTGCGCATGGATTGACTCCGAAGAACCCTAGCCGGCGACGGGGGATTACTATCGTTGATCTAAACCTTATGTGACGAAAGGGAGTCGAGAAACCCCCTGAAAGCCGGTGAATACGATCGAAAACGTCGATCATGTCATCACTATTATCTTTCGGGACGGTTTCAGGGTGTATTATGTGGATTTTTTATACTTCGGCCAGTCAAGGGTGCGGATATAAAAAAGGACATAACGAAGCGCGTAGTAGTTCAGAGGTATTCGACCGATGTCGCAGGGAGACCGTCCCGAACCGCGAGCGCCACCCCGAAGCGAAGAGTCGGCGCTATGAGGGGACGAGCCCGCGACCCCCGATCTCGAGCGCTGACGGTGCTCGTCGTCTGTCTCCTCACCGCCGGAGCGCTCGCGGGGGCCACCATCGTAGTCGCCGGCTACGGCGACCACCCGACGGAGCCGGGGACGGCGAGCGCGATCGACAACGTGAGCGTCGGTGGCGGGGCCTACGTCCCGGAGCAGTACGAGACGGTCAGAGAGCACCCGGGACCGGCCTACATCTGGCACGACGAGACGTTCGAACTCGACGTGAGCGTCGCCCCCTACGGTGACGGCCAGGAGTACGAGCTCTGTACGACCGTCCTCAACGACGAGGGCGAGGAGATCGGCGAGCTGGGCTGTGAGGACGTGGCCCTCTCCGAAGAGGAGGGGTCGACGTCCGTCGACGTCGAGGTCTCCGGCTGGTCGGAGAACGCGACCGGCGACCACCGGGTCGTCCTCGAGCTGCGAGCGGAGGGCGAAGAGGAGACACAGGGGACGTATCACCTCCCGGTCTACGTGATCGAGAAGGGCGGCGACTACTCGGGAGACGGCCTCTCGAACGAGGAGGAGGTGGCGATCGGGACCGACTTCACCAGACAGGACACCTCGGGGAACGGCCTGACCGACTTCGAGGAGGTCGAACGCGGCACCGACCCGCTGCTCGCGGACACGACCGGCGACGGCTTCAACGACGGGATGATCGCGAGCGTGGGGCTCGATCCCACCCAGCCCTACACGCTCCACCTCCACCTGGGCGGGCTGTTGATACTCGTCGCGCTCACGATCAGCGGATCGCTGGTGCTGACCTGGCGGGTCATCAGCGAGCGCGACGGCGCCACGCTCGTCAGGGGGGACGAGGCAGAGTCCGAGGCGGGCAGGGAGCCCGCGGGAGGGTCGGTCGAGGCCGACCCGAGACCGGAGGGGGCGGCGACCGAACCGGTCGCACCCCCGGCGGAGATCGAAGAGCCGCCGCTGACGAAGGAGGAACTGGTCTGTGAGATCCTCCGCGAGAACGACGGACGGCTCAAGCAGGCCCAGCTCGTCGAACACACCGACTGGTCACAGGCTACCGTGAGCCGGCTGCTCTCGCGGCTCGAGGAGGAGGGACGGGTGACGAAGCTCAGAAGCGGCCGCGAGAACATCGTCGAACTCACCGACGGGGTGGACCAGGGGCCACAGCCGGGCTCGGGCTAGCTCACGTCCGGCTCGATCCAGGTCGCCCTGTAGGCGTTGTCGGCGCTCGGGTCGGGCTGGACCGAGTGCCGGTAGAGCAGGAACGTGATCCGGACGTCGTCGCCGGATTCGGGCGCCGTGACGTCGTACTCGACGAGCTCGCCCTCACCGTCGTCGACGCTCGTCTCGAACCGGTCGAGTTCGGTCCGCTCGACGACCTCGCCGTCGTCGTCGACCCGCTCGAACAGCACCACCGTCTCGTAGGTGAGCGGCTCACCCTCGTGGTTCTCGATGCCGACGAACAGCGTCTCGCTCTCGCCGGCGGTCATCTCGTCGGGGAGCCCCTCGATCGTCGCGTTCCCCTCGTCGTCCTCTGCGACGAGGTAGTACTCGGTGGAGGGGTCGTCGGCCGGACCGCCCAGCGCGAGCGCGCCGGCGACGACGCCGACGAAGAGAACCGCGCTCACGACGACGAGGGCGTTGAGTAGCACCTGGTTCGGGGTTCGAGCCTCGAACGGTTCCGGCGTACCCGAGCGGCCGTCTGTCGCCGTGAAGTACGCCCCGAGGTAGGGGACGCGGGGCGAGACCGAGAAGCGTCGCTCGGGGTCGACCGACCGGCGGCGGAAGAACGCCACGACCGAGAAGAGGGTCGTCCAGGCGACGATAGCGACCACGAGCGGGACCAGCGTGATGCCGAAGGGGGTGAAGTTGAGTACGAAGAGCAGCGTCGGGACGACGGCGACGCTGACGGCGACCGACAGCGTCGCGCGTTCGAGGGCGGTGAGCGCACCGGACTCACCGATATCGGAGCTCTCGGGGCGCGCTCCGGGGTAGAGCGCGGCGACGAAGACGTAGCCCGGGACGAACAGCAGGAGCGGGAGGGCGACGAGCACCCGTATCGGCACCACCGAGACGTCGACGAGAGCGATCAGCACGGCCGCGACCGCCGTCGCGGCGAGGACGGCGAGGAGATCCGCCGTCCACTGAAGCGGGTTCATTGGGGGGCCTACCGGATCGAGCGCCAAAAGCCTCGCGACAGTCGTGCCGACTAGAGGGAGCGTAACTGCCACCAGCGAGCGGCTGCATCCCGCTCGCGTCGACGCCCGAACGAGCGCCCGCGACGCGGAATCGGTCGACGTTAGAACCCGTATAACCAAGCCAGCACTCCACCTATTGAGCGTAAGGAGCAGTCGTGCCCACTCTCAGATCACCGATGTACCCCGAAAGACGCCGCCCTGTCGGTCCGGATCGACCGGCCGGAGCGGGGCAGACGACGACAGTCGACGGCTCGCGCCAGCGCGATGCCGGAGCAGGTAGCGCAGGAGACGCCCCCGCCTCCGATCGGAGGAGAGCGTGATCCCGATCGCCGACCCCGAACTCGGCGCCGAGGAGCGAGAACGGGTGATGGCGGTGATCGACTCCGGACAGATCGCTGGCGGCCCGGAGGTCGCGGCGTTCGAGTCCGAGTTCGCCGACTACTGCGACGCGGAGTACGCCGTCGCGACGACCAACGGAACGACCGCCCTTCACGCGGCGCTCGTGGCCTGCGGGATCGGGCCCGGCGACACGGTCCTCACGACGCCGTTCTCGTTCGTCGCGACGGCGAACACGATCCGGCTCGCGGGCGCGGAGCCGGTCTTCGCGGAGATCGATCCCGAGACGTACAACCTCGACCCCGACGCGGCGGAGGCGGTACTCGAGGAGCGAGGCGACGTCGACGCGATCATGCCGGTCCACCTCTACGGCCTGCCCGCGGCGATGGATCGGTTCGTCGAACTCGCGGAGGAGCACGACGCCGCCCTGATCGAGGACGCCGCACAGGCACACGGCGCGGAGATAGACGGCGAGCACGTCGGCGCGATCGGGGACGCCGGCTGTTTCTCGTTCTACCCGACGAAGAACATGACCACCGGCGAGGGTGGGATGGTCACCACGGACGACGAGGAGATCGAAGCGCGACTCCGCGAGTTCGTGAACCACGGTCGGGAGCCGGGAGCGGGCTACGCACACGCCTCCGTCGGCCACAACTTCCGGCTGACTGACATGGCGGCGGCGATCGGTCGGATTCAGCTGGAACGGCTGCCGGGGTTCAACGAGCGGCGCCGCGAGAACGCCCGTACGCTCACCGAGAAGCTCGGCGAGTCGGTCGTGACGCCGATCGAACCCGAGGGCTACCGTCACGTCTACCACCAGTACACGGTGCGGACGGAGGACCGGGAAGCCCTGATCGAGCGACTCGACGATCGTGGGGTCGGCTACGGTATCTACTACCCGAGCTGTATCCACCAGTACGAGGCCTACGACGGCTACGACGTGCGGACGCCGGTCGCTGAACGGGCCGCGGACGAGGTGCTCTCGCTGCCGGTCCACCCGAACCTCACGGAGGAGGGGATCGACGGCGTGATCAGTGCCGTCGCCGATCGTGAGGTGAGCCGTGTCTAACCAGCAGGCCGTCAGGGCGGGCGTCATCGGCGTCGGGAGCATGGGCCACAACCACGCCCGTGTCTACCAGGAGCTCGCGACCGCCGAGTTGGTCGGCGTCGCCGACGCGGACGTCGACCGCGCGGGCGCGGTCGCGGAGGCCTTCGAGACGGAGGCCTACTCGATGAGCGAGCTCGTCGAGCGCGTCGACGTCGTCTCGATCGCCGTCCCGACGCAGTACCACTACGACGTGGCCCGCGAGTGTATCGACGCGGGCGTCCACGTCCTGATCGAGAAGCCGTTCGTCGACGATCTCTCGACCGGTCGCAAGCTGATCGAGTTCGCCGAGGACCGCGACGTGGTCCTCCAGGTCGGCCACATCGAGCGGTTCAACCCCGCGGTGGACACGCTGATGGAGTTCGTTCCCGACCTCAACGTGCTCGCGCTCGAGGCACGGCGGATGGGCCCGCCGCTCGAGCGCGACATCGACGACTCGGTCGTACTGGACCTGATGATCCACGACATCGACGTCCTGCTCGCGATCCTCGGCGAGGACGAACTCACGAGCATCGAGGCGCTCGGTCGCGAGGACGGCGACTACGCGACCGCCATCTGTCGCAGCGAGTCGGGAACGATCGGACAGCTCACGGCGAGTCGGGTCACCCAGAAGAAGATCCGCGAACTCACCATCTCGGCGGAGAGCTGCCGGATCTACGTCGACTACATCGGCCAGTCGATCGAGATCACCCGCGGCTCGCTGCCCGAGTACGTCAAACAGCAGCGAACCGGCTTCGACTACCGCCACGAGAACGTCGTCGAGCAGGTCCTCATCGACCGTCAGGAGCCGCTCAAGAGCGAACTCGCCTCGTTCGTCGAGGCGGTCGTGACCGGAGGGGAACCGGTCGTCTCGGGCGAGGACGGCCTGCGAGCGATCGAGGTCGCTCGACAGATCGACCGCCTCGCGGTCGAACGGCCGACACGGGTCGAAGAGATCGCCGAGTGAGCGGTCGGCTGCTTCTGACGTTCTCGTGCGGATCGGGTAGAACGAACCGATACGGCTTCGTCTCTGCTACCCGACGCCTGCTCAGCGGAAGGCCGCCTTACGGTATTGGGATCGAACCGGAGCGGGGAACTCCCCTCCGTTAGACCTCGCCGTCGTCTTCGAGCTCTCCACCCTCTTCCTCCTCGAAGCCGACCTCCTCGGCGGCCGCGTCGGTGTCCCAGGTGGCGACGCACATCGTCACCTCGCCGTTGTCGTAGGCGTAGTGACGGTCGGGGCCACAGAGTTCGGCCGCGGAGACGTCGTCGGTGACGGCGCGCTCCCACTCGTCCTGGGTGAACGCCGCGCCGTCTGCGAGGTAGTCGCGGTGGACGATCACCTCGTAGGCCATCGTCGTCTCCCCCTGTTGGGCGGCGCTAGCCCTGACCGTGTCCGTCCGGGTGAAGACCGTGTGGTACGGGTGGTCCGTGAAGATCCGGCCGTCCTCCTCGTCGGTGGCACCGATGATCTCGTCACCGGTCTCGACCGCGGAGAGTTCGCCCGCGGTGTAGCTGTAGCGCGTCTGGACCTCCTCGAAGGCGGGCCGGTCGATCGTCCCGTCGGAGCCGGCGAACGCCACCGCGGGGAGGACGAGCGTCAGCACCAACAGCACCGAGAGCACCCCCGCCGGGTGGAGGTTCCGTGAGAGGTGAGCGACCCCGATCGCACCCAGCACCGCCATCGGCGCGAGCATGAACGCGTACCACCGCGAGGGGACGAACGTCCGGACGCCGGCGATCGGGAACGCGAAGACGAAGACGCACATGATCACGACCGCCGAGGCGCACATGAACGTCGCGTGCGAGATGTTCCGGCGTCTGAGGACGAACAGACAGCCAGCGACGGTGAGGAAGAACGGGACGAGGAAGGCGATCGCGTCGACGTAGTTCACGACCTCCGCCACGAGCGGCGTCTCCAGTGGTGGGGCGTCCGGATCGACGCGCCCGCTCGCGGGGTCGATGATCCCCTCGGTCTCCGAGATCGTCGTGTAGAAGAAGCTGAACATGATCTCCAGGAAGGTCGAGCCGTAGTGGGGCGTGAGCGACCACATGAACGTGATGAAGCCCAGGTCGAACGCGAGCAGTCCCGTCAGGTTCGCCGAGTCCTGGGCGTTCGAACGGACCTGACTCAGCTCCCGGCGCGGCGCGAGCAGGTCGAACTGGAGCGCGAGGTGAGCGATCAGCCCCGCCCCGGTCACCACGAGTACGATGAACGAGGAGATCTGGTGGGTGAGGATCGTCGCGACGCTCAACACGAGCAGGAGGGTGAACGTGTGGAGACCCGTGTCGACGTAGAGCAGCCGGCAGAGCAAGTAGAGGATCGCGAGGAAGAAGACGAGTCCGAGCGTGGTCGGGATGAGGTGGATCCCCCACTCGACGGTGTAGCCGCTGATCGCGTAGACGGAGGCGGCCAGCAGGCTCCAGCGGGCGGAGACGAACAGTCTGGCGGCGAGGTAGACGAACGGGATCGCGAGCACCATCGCCAGGCCGACCGAGAAGTGCGCGGCGCTCCTGATCGAGAGGTCCGCGAGCAACGAGGTGGCGACGATCAGGAGGTGAAAGAGCGGCGAGGCGAAGTACTTGTTGTCCGCGATGGGTGAGAGCGACTCCGCCTCGAGGATCGCCGCGGTGAACGAGGGGATGTGCGACCAGATGTCGATCCCGACGTAGCCCGGCATCGTCCGGAGCGCGACGAACCGGATGACGAACGCGAACGCGAGGAGCTGGGCGAGCAGTAGCATCGGCGCGTAGTCGCGCTCGTCGACGAAGAGGATCTGTGCGAACAGCGCGATCGCGACGAGCGTCGCGAGCGAGTAGAATATCGGCGATCGACCGTTCTGGAGGAAGCCGATCGCGACGAGCAACGACATCCCGAGCATCGTGGCGCTCGGGAGGGCACGCCCCGCCCAGAGCGGGAGCGTGGGGAACGTCCCGTAGCCCTCGCTCCGGACCGAGAGCAGGTAGAGCCCCGAGGCGATCCCGATGGCGACCGGGATACCGAGGACGTAGAGGTTCGAGACGACGAAGCGAAGCGGGAGCATCGCGACCGCGAGCACGAGCCCGAAGATCGCACCGATGACGTCGAAGCGCTGGCGGTCGAGCCAGCCGTAGACGCCGCTCTGAACGCTACCTGCCATTCCGTCCCTCGTCGGCCCCGCGGGAGGCGGTCCCCCGGTGGTCGTACTCTCCGATGGTGTTTCGGTCGTGGACGAACTCGTCCTCGACGAACCGCTCGACGCGGTCGAACTGGTACGCGGTCGCCTCCTCCACGCGCTCTTCGAACGTCGCGTCCTCCGTGCCCCAGAGCCCCGGGTGGGTCAACACCTGGAGCGGGCCGCCGTCCACGTCCGGAGGCGCGTCACGCCAGCGCTGACTGGAGTCGCCGACGTACTGGACGTCGGCGAAAAAGCGCCGTTCGTACGTGCTGATGAACCGGTCGAACTCGCGCGAGAGGACCCACTCCGGGGGGCGGTGAAACGAGACGGCCGGGGACGGGTCGGTGAAGGCGGTCCCGAAGACCTCGCGTTCGGCCGCCACTCGTGTCTCGATCGCCTCGTCGCCGGGATCCTCGCCCCAGTACTGGTGCGTGCTGAAGTGGACCCCGACGTCGTGGCCCATCTCGACGAGCTCGTGGATCACCCGCCTGTTCGGCCGGTGAAACGGGTTGTACAGCGGGTTGGTGAGGAGGAAGAAGAACGTCGAGCGGATCCCGAGGTCGGCCTCGATCCGACCGACGTCGAGTGCCTTCGCGGGCGAGAGGTCGACGTCGTGTCTGACGACGAGGTCGCCGTCGCCGAGCGGTTCGTCGTAGCTCGCCGGCGTGTAGCCGTCGTCGAGCAGCCGCTCGAAGAACCGTTCGTACCAGTCGTAGGTGTAGGTGACAGGGGAGACGCGTCCCGCCGCCTCGTCCCGTGGTGGCGTCGTCATAGTGGACCAATCGTCGTCGCCGGCACCCGCTCGCGTGCGCAGCTTCGTTACCCCTAGTCGGAGCGAGGGCTATTTTATTATCTCGAAAGTAATCCGCCCGAGCGGCAGCCCCGAGGACCCCGCGCTCGCGTCGCTCGCCGGACTCCTCGGCCGTCCGGGCGAACTATCCCCTCCATAACAAAGCCCTGAAGACGGAGAGTGACGCCTACTCGAATAGAACATGCTCAACGGAAAGACGATAGCGGCCGTCGTACCGGCGTACAACGAGGAGCCACACATCGGGGCGGTGATCGACACGCTCCCGGACTGTGTCGACCGGGCGTACGTCATCGACGACGGTTCGACCGACGGGACGTGGGGCGAGATCCAGTCCCACGCCGAGCGGGTGAACGAGCGTCACGAGACCGACGACGGTCCGACCGAGGTCGTCCCAATCAAACACGCGGAGAACCGCGGGGTCGGCGGGGCGATCAAGACCGGCTACCAGCACGCCTACGAGGACGGGATGGACGTGACGGCGGTGATCGCGGGCGACGGCCAGTCAGAGCCCGACATCGTCGAACGGATGATCGCCCCGGTCGCGGAGGGACGGGCGGACTACTCCAAGGGGAACCGCCTGCTCGGGCGACAGCGCCAGCAGATGCCGCTGTTCAGGCAGGTCGGGAACTTCACCCTCTCGTTGCTGACGAAGATCGCGAGCGGCTACTGGAAGGTGATGGACCCGCAGAACGGCTCGACCGCCATCTCCTACGAGGCGCTCTCGCGGCTCGACCTGGACGAGCTCTACGAGGACTTCGGGTTCACGAACGACCTGCTCGTCCGACTGAACGCGCGGGGGCTCACCGTCGCGGACGTCCGCAGACGGGCGGTCTACAAGGACGAGACGAGCCACATCCGGTACAAGAAGTTCGTCCCGAAGGTCTCGGCCCTCCTGCTCCGCGATTTCCTCTGGCGACTGCGCGTGAAGTACCTCGTCCGTGACTTTCACCCGCTCGCCTTCTTCTACTACATCGGGGCCGCGACGGCCGGCGGCGGGCTCCTCGCCGGGCTCAAAGCCACCGTCGACCGGGACTCGGGTACCTCTCGGGGCACCGCCGCGCTCCTCTTCCTCCTCGGCTGGCTGTTCATGTTGCTGGCGATGGTCTTCGACCTGAATGAGAACGAGGAGCTCCAGGTGCTGCTCTACGACGAGACCGACGAGTGAGCGTGCGGTCGCGACCCCTGAGAGCTCTCGAGTAACAGATAACCCGACCCGATCGAGGGCGTGTCGGAGCGAGGGGTCGGGCGGCGCCGACCTGTGGGAGCCACCCGCAGTGTTATACGGGGCATAAGTATGTCCGAACCGGAGTAAATCACGGGAAATGCACACGACAACGGACCGGCGAGCGACCCGGCGCGGCTTCCTCGCCGCGGCGGGGGCCGGGACGCTCGCGCTGGGTTCGGCCTCGGTCTCGGCGGCCGAGGACGACGGGATGGTCGTCTTCGTCTACGACGACAGCCCGATCGAGGACTACACCGAGACGTATCAGGTCCACCAGGAGTACGACGCGCCCGGCTGCATCGCCGCCTGTCCGGGGCTGATGAACTCCTCGGATCAGTGGCTGACCGACGACCTCCTGCGGGAGATGTACGAGGACGGCTGGGAGGTCCAGTCGCACACGATCGACCACCGGAACCTGGGCGAGGTCGAACTGACCGGAGCGATAGACGAGGGGGAGACCGAGCTCCCGGTCTCCTCGAACCTCCAGGGCCGCTTCGAGGGCGATCCGCTCCTCGTCTTCGACGACGAGACCGAGGCGGAGGGGGTCGTCGCCGACCGCGACGGCGGTGGCGACAGCCAGTACATCGTCCTGGAGGAGGGGATCGACGCCTCGTTCGAGGCGGGGGCCTCGGTCCGGTACACCGACGAGTTCACCGACGAGATCCTCGCCGACTCGAAGGCGATGCTCGAAGAGATCCTCGAGGCACCGGGGGTCGTCACCGGCTACGTCCACACCTACGACCGGATGCAGGGCTACGTCGGCGAGGCCGTCGGCGAGTTCTACGAGGCGGTCCCCAACGCGGGCGGCAGCGGGAACGGGCTGCTCCCGGACACGAACGTCGACCCGCTCGCGCTCTCGCGGCAGTACTACCAGACGGACTTCATGGACGAGGAGGAGCTCGACTCGTTCATGGCCTCGGTCGCGAACGAGCCCGATTTCGGCATCCTCGCCGGCCACAGCCAGTTCGAGACCCTCCCCGAGGAGCGGGTCGACCTCGCGCTCTCGCTCGCGGAAGAGCACGGCGTCCGCGTCGTCACCCTCCAGGAGGCGCTGGCCGAACTCGGCGTGATGGAGGTCCCGACCCCGGAGACGCCGACCCCCACGCCGACGCCGAGTCCCACGCCCACGGAGAACGAGACCGACGACACCGGGAACGGAAACGAGAGCGCGAACGGGGACGAAGAGGAGTCGATGGGGCTCCTCGAGCGGATCCTCGCCTTCCTCCGCTCGCTGTTCGGCTGAGGCGAACCCCGGGTTCTGCCGTTTCGTTCGTCGGGTTCTCGTGTTCGGTCGCGGTCCTTGGTTACCCGCGCGAGAGCACGCGCTCGTAGAGCGAGAAGAGCGCCTCGCTCGTCTCCTCGAGGCTCGCCGGATCGTAGACCTCCCGGCCGTCGGATCGCTCGCCGGCGACGAACACCTCCGCGAGACGGGCGACGATCTCGTCCTCGTCCTCGCAGACGTACGAGCGAGAGACGTCCCGCAGGACCTCGCGTGCGAAGCCGACGTCGGTGGAGACGACCGGCAGGTCGCACGCGACGGCCTCCTTCACGACCATCGGGCCGCTCTCGTAGCGGGAGGTGACGAGGAGCGCGTCGCTGGCGTTCATCACCAGCGGCATCTCCTCGTACGGTCGCCCCGAGACGGTTCGGAGTTCGACGTCGAGGCCGAGCCGGTCGACCGCCCGCCGGGCGAGCGGGTAGTTCTTCACCGCCCGCTCGGTGTCGTAGGGGAAGAGGACGATCCTCGCCGCCGGGTCCCACCCCAACCGCTCGCGGGCCTCTCGCTTGGGGATCGGCCGGAAGAGCTCCGTGTCGATCCCGAACGGGATCAGCTCCGCTCGCGTCGGCAGTCGTTCTCTCATCTCCCTCGTCGGGACGACCGTCGCGCTCGCGAAGCGCGCGGAGAACTCGCTGATCCGGCGAAGCCGGTCGATCCCGCCGACGAGCTCCGAACCCCACAGCGAGAGGACGACGGGTCGGGGCTGGGCGAGCCCGAACGGCCCGAGCAGCCCGTAGTGGGCGTGGACGAGGTCGACCTCGCCGAGCGCGCCCCGGAGGACCGACGGGTAGAACCGGAGGTAGTCGCTCGGCGAGCGCTTTCCATGGTGGCGCCGCGAACCGGGCACCGAGAGCACCGTCGGCTCGACCCCGTGGTCGGCGAGCGCCTCGACCTGCTGGTCGAAAAAGGAGGGGCGGTCGTTGACGAGGTAGAGCACCCTCATGGGACTGGAATCGAGATCGGATCCACGCTCTCCTCCCGCCCGACGTCGAGGAGGGTGTCGACGACGAAGCCGGTGACGTCGATCCGGTCGGCCAGCAGGCGTTCGCGGCGGGCGTCCCAGTCGGCCGTAACCGAGCCGTCGAGGATCGCGACCGACCGTTCGAGGCCGC
>SKWB01000065.1 GCA_007129135.1 Halococcaceae archaeon
GCGCTCCGCGACCCCCGGGCGGCCGCCCGGATCGACGTCGACCGGGAGAGCTGTTTCGACTACCGCTGCTGTGCCAGACAGATCGAGCGCATCGCCGACCACACGGTGAAGATCGGTCACCACGTCGGCGAACTGGAGGAGCTGCCCGCGGGGATCGGGGAGCCGTTTCTCGCGCTCGAGGCGGAGGCGACGGCGATCGTCGAGGACGCGATCGACGCCTTCCTCGTCGACGACGACGAGCGGGCGACCGAACTCGCCTCCGCGACGCTCGCCCGGGCCGAGGGGGTCGAAACGCACGCTCGCGCGATCGACGACCACCTCCGGGAGATCGACCCCGTGGACGCCCAGCACCTCGGACTGGTCGTCGACTCGCTCACCCGGATCTGTGACTACGGGGCGAACGTCGCCGAAACCGCACTCCAGAAGGCCGCTCCCTCCCCGTTGGCGAACGAACGGCGGTACCGTCCGCCGGCCACGGTCGAGTGAATCCGGGTCATCTTTTAAGTCACTCCGGTACCGACGGTCGCCGATGACGAACCTCGTCGCGCGTCTCACGGAGTCCGCCGCCGCTCACCGGGAGCGACCGGCGCTCGTCTTCGAGGGCGACGAGACGAGCTACCGGGAGCTCTTCGCCGCCTCCGAGAGCTTCGCGGCTGGACTCGACGAGAGGGGGATCGGCCCGGGCGACCGCGTCGGCCTCGTGCTCTCGAACCTCCCGCAGTTCGTGGTCGCCGCCCTCGGCACGCTCCGGGTGGGCGGGGTGCTCGTCCCGTTCGGTCCTCGCCAGTCGCCCTCCGCGATCGCGACGAGCCTCGACGAGGTGGACGCGGAGTTCGCGATAGCGCTCTCAGAGGACACCCCCGTGCTCCGTGAGCGGTGTTCGATCCCCCTCCTCCCCGTCGAGAGCGGAGAGCCCGTCGAGGAGAGCTTCGGCGACCTGTTCGGGGGGAGAACGGTGCCCGTCCACCCCGCGACGACCGGGGATCCCGCGCTGCTCGCACAGGTGAACACCGAGAACGGGCTCTCACGTCGGGTGATCCTGACCCACGGGAACCTCCTCGCCGCTGCGAGGGTGGCCGGCGGTCTCGTCCCCGGAGGGCTCCAACAGGAGGACGGAACCCTCGGGTCGTATCCGCTCTGGCACGCCTTCGGGCTCACGACCGCGCTCTTGCCGACGCTCTTCGCGGGAGGCCGGTACCACCCGACCGGGCGGTGGAGCCCGGAGGGGGCGGTGAGCGCGCTCTCCGAGGAGTCGATAACGCTCTGGTACGTCACCCCGGCGATGCTCCGCGACGTGCTCGCGGCGGGTGGCTTGAGGGGGAACGACCTCCGGTTCTGTCTCTCGGTCGGCGGAGCGCTCACCCCGGCCGAACGGGAGGCGGCGGAGTCCGCGGTCGGCGTCGGCGTCCACGTCGGCTACGGCCGAACGGAGACGAGTACGGTCACGCACGTGAACGCGCCCGACGAGACCGCGCCGCCGGGGAGCGTGGGTCGACCGGTCTCGGGGGTCCACGTGAGCGTCCTCACCGACGAGTACACCGTCGCGCCGCCGGTCGAGACCGGGCCGATCGGGACCGGTGACGCCCTCGACGTGGGGTCGATCACGGGCGAGGTCGTCGTCACGGGACCGACGGTCTTACACGGCTACTACGGCGATCCGGTGCGGACCGAGGACGCCGTCTCGACGGTCGAGGGTAACCGCCTCTATCACACCGGGGAGACCGCCTACCGCGACGAGGCGGGCTATCTCTACCCGTTCGAGAGGGCGACCGACGGGCTCAGAAGCGCCTGAGACGGACCCGGACTACGCCTCGGCGACGTAGCTCCGGTCGATGTACGAGAGGATGTTCTCGGACTCGGCCATCGTCACGCCGGTGTCGTCGTCGACCAGGACGGGGACGGCGCGCTGGCCCGACACCCGTCTGACCTCGTCCCGTTTCGAGTGTAGCGCCTCGGTCCAGACCGTCTCGTACTCGACGCCGACCTCGTCGAGTCTGTCGGCCACGTCCTCGCAGTACGGACAGCCCTCCAACTGGTAGAGCGTGATTCCCATACCCGACCGAGCGGCTCCGGGGACAAAAATCGGCCGATCACCGCCGCGTTTTATCAGCCGAGCCCCCGAGTTCGGGGTGTGACCGAACGAGACCTCCACCTCCCCGTCGCGGCACAGCCCGCACTCGATACGCTCGTCGGCTACGGCGAGCGCGCCGAACGCGAGGAATACGACCACGTCTGGCTCCCCGAGACGTGGGGCCGGGACGCGGTGACGACGCTCGCCACCCTGGCCGAGCGGACCGACGAGGTGGGAATCGGCGCGAGCATCCTCCCCGTCTACTCGCGCTCGCCCGCGCTCGTCGGCCAGACCGCCGCGACGCTCGCCGAACTCTCCGGGGGTCGGTTTCGCCTCGGCCTCGGCCCGAGCGGCCCCGCGGTGATCGCCGGCTGGCACGGCGCGTCGTTCGACCGCCCGCTCAGGCGCACCCGCGAGTACGTCGAGATCGTCCGGCAGGTGCTCTCGGGCGATCCGGTCGAGTACGACGGCGACCTCTTCTCGCTGTCGGGCTTTCGCCTCCGGTGTGATCCACCGGACGATCCGCCCGGAATCGACGCGGCCGGGCTGAGCCCGAAGTCGGTCGAACTCGCCGGCCGGTTCGCCGACGGCTGGCACGCCATCGTCTTCAC
>SKWB01000176.1 GCA_007129135.1 Halococcaceae archaeon
CGACCTGGCAGTGCTCGCCTGCGCCCTCCTCCGTCGTGAACACCCGGAGCGTCGTCGGACAGGTCAGTTCGTCGAGGAACGCCTGGGCCAGCGAGAGCGGGACGAAGTGGTCGTCCTCGCCAGCGAGGACGAGCATCGGGCAGTCGATCTCGCCCGCGATGCCCGACAGCGAGTACGAGGAGAGCGCTCGTTGAAACGAGGCGGCCGAATCGACCCCGAACACCCAGGTCACGGTGTCGAGCATCGCCCTCGCCTCGGGATCGAAGCGCGCTCCGAGCGCGGCGAGGGCGTTCACGAGTGCGACGGGCGCCCGTGCGACGAGCGGGGCGAGCCGGGGGTGCTCGCCCGCCGCCGCGAGCAACGGGTCGTGCATGTGGTCGAACGCGACGCAGGCGGCGACGCGCTCCTCAAAGGCCGCCGCCCGTGGGGCGTAGTACCCGCCCATACTCACTCCGACGAGACCGACCCCCTCCGAGTCGATCCGCTCGCGCTCCGAGAGCGCGTCGAGGACCGGGCCGACGACGTGTTCCCAGTCGGGTCGGGCGGTCAGCCCTTCATTCCGTAACGGCGCGCCCTGTCCCGGACCATCGAAGAGGACGACCGCGTAGCCCCGGGCGAGCGCCTCCGGGACCCCACACAGGAAGTAGAGCTCCTCGCCGAGCGAGTCGACTCCCCCGAGACAGACGACCGTCGGAAACGGTTCGGTTCCCTCGTGTGCCTCCGACGGGAGAAAGCAGTAGCCCGGGAGCGTCGTTCCCTCGTACGGGATCTCGAGTGGCTCGACCGGCGTGTCGAGGCGTTCGACCGCGCGCCGGAACGCCTCCCTGCTCTTCGCGTAGGTCGGGCGCCGTCGGGGGTCGTCCGACGCGAGGAAGAACTCCGCACAGCGGTAGTAGTTGTGCGCCCGGAACGAGGCTGCCCGGGCGGTACGCTCGTTGCCGGCGGCGGCCGCTCGATCGACACGCTCGGCGGTCGTGCGCCACTCGGTGTGCCAGGCTTCGGTGTCGCCGTCCTCGATCCGCTCGACCGTCACGAACACCTCGCCGGGTTCCGCGCCCCCGAACGTCGTGTACGACAGCGTACGGAGCGTCTGGTAGTCGAATCCCTGCCCTGAGAAGTGGACGTTCATCCCATGACAGTCGGTGGCACGCGTCATAACGCTTGATGGAACGTCGGTGCGAATTCGGGCCGGCTACACCCGAACCGTCTCGTCGAGGTCGGGCGCGCGAGCGTCGAAGCACTCTCCCTGAAGCTCCTCGGCGAACGCCACACAGCGGTCGCCGTGGTTCACGAGCACGCGCGCGTCCCGGTAGCTCGCGAGGAACGCCCGCAGTCCTTCCCGATCGGCGTGTGCGGAGAAGTCGTACGCCTCGACCCGTGCGCTCACCGGCATGACCCGTCCGTTTATTTCCGCGCTGCCGGTCTCGAGCAGGTCGCGCCCCGGCGTCCCCTCGACCTGGTAGCCCGTGAGTGCGATCTTGTGTTTCGGGTGGCCTCGGACCGCAGGTACGTAGGTCATCGCCGGCCCACCGGAGAGCATCCCACTGGTCGTGATGATCACAGTCCCGCTCTCGGCGATCCGTCGCCGCTGGCCGTCGCGCCCCGAGACGTACCGGGCGTTCGACTTCGCCCGCGCCATCGCCTCGGGGTCCCGGAGGAACTCGGGATACCGGCGGACGATCCCCGTCACCTCCTGCCCCATGCCGTCGACGTAACACTCGAGGTCGTGAGCCTCGCAGACGAGCATCGCCTCCTGGGTCCGGCCGATCGCGAACGCCGGCACCACGACCGTCCCGCCCTCCCAGAGCGTCGTCCGTAGGCTCTCGGCGAACGCCCGTTCGACTTCCTCCCGGGCGTCGTGGGTCACGTCCGAGTAGGTACTCTCGCAGATCACGGCGTCCGCGTCGGGGCGGTCCACGGTTCCGGAGACGAGACGCTGGTCCTCGGTGTGGAAGTCCCCGGTGTAGAGCAGGCGCGTCTCGCCGTCGTCGACCAGCACGTGCGCGCTCCCGGGGATGTGCCCGGCGTTGAACAGGGTGACCTCGTAGCCCGCCGCCTCGAACGGCTCTCTATACCTGTGTGTCTCCGAGACCTGCGTCAGCCGCCGGAGTTCGGCCTCCGCGAACGGACAGCGGTAGGTCCCGCCGTGGAGTTTCAGGGTGTCGCGCGCGAGGACCATCGCGAGTTCGGCGGTGGGCGGCGTCCAGTGGATCGGCGGGCGGGCGTCACCCGAGAGGAGCGAGGGGATCGCCCCGACGTGGTCGAGGTGGCCGTGGCTGACCACCACCGAATCGGGATCGACCGACCCGACCGGCAGTCGCGGCGGGTTGTCGGTGCTCATCCCGAAGTCGAGCAGGAGCGAATCGTCGATCAGGACCGCGCTCCGACCGATCTCGCGCGCGCCCCCGAGGAACCGGATCTCCATTGTCGGGTGGAGGGTGCCGGAGGGTTTTCGGGTGTCGGTTCGCTCGTAGCCGGTCGAGCGGTTCGGTCGAACCGTCCCCGTTTCGGTCGCCGCGAGCACCGGTCGTGATCAGTCCGTCGCGGGCTGACCCGCCACGGGATACTCCAGGTGGAGTCGTCCGAAGACGACGTGGGGACCGTGCGCCGTCCGGATGTCCCCCAGTTCGCGCGTCGATCGTGACGGGGCCATCTCACCGAGGTCGGTTCCATCGAGCGTCGCCGTCGCGGAGACGACCGGCAGGAGAAGATCCGCGTCGCCCCAGTACTCGCATCCGGTGTCGGTCAGACCACGGAGCTTCGTCCCGCCCGAGTTCATCACGCGGTCGTACGAGAGGCTGCTGACGGCGTTGCCGAGGCGCGTCCGTCCGACCACCTCCGGGGTGACGGCGATCAGGGCACCCATCGCCCGACTCCGGATCGTCGGCGCGAGCGTCGCACGGACCTCGAGTGTCGGTCCGTCCGCGACCTTCATCGCCACCGCCAGTTCGTCGTGGTCCACCCGTTCCCACGCCATCTCGGCCGCCTCGACGCGGTCGAACTCGTGGTAGGCGGTGACGTACGTGGCTGCCTCCCCCGGATCGGTGTACAGCGTCAGCGTCCCGTCCGGCTCCTCGAGGTAGACCTCGGAGTACCTGCCGATCGGCGTCGGCGTCTCCTCGAACCGGAAGAGCCAGATCGTGTGGCCGCTCTCGAATCCTATTCCGGGGCAGATCAGCCCGTGAAACGGTTCCAGCCGGCCGACGGGGATCACTGGGTCTGTCGCGGCTCCACTACGTGCAGTTCGAGCACACATGACACACGTACGTCACCAAACAGGGTAGCCTTTCGTATGGGTCCGGCCGTTGGCAACACGAATCATCCCGCCCGGAGGAGGATTTTTTATCCGTGACGGATCGTATCTCGACTATGATCGGGTCGGTCCGACGTCTCCGCCTTCGGCTCCTCGCCACGCTCCTCGCTGTCGTGGCGGTCAACCTCGCACTGCTTGGGTCGGTCGCGTGGGCCGTCTCCACCCTGTTCACGCTCTCGGGGATCGAGCTCTCGGTACCCCCGAGGCTCGTCGCCGGACTCGTGGTGCTCGCCGCGCTCGCGCTCGTCGCCGTCGAGGCGCGCTACGGCTATCGACGGACCCTCCACGCCGTCGGCTCCGAACCGGTCGAGGGCGACGGACCCCGGAACGTGGGGGGACGGGTCCGACGGCTCGCGGCAGCCGCGGACGTCCCCGCCCCGACCGTGGCGATCTCCGAGAGGGCGGAACCGACCAGTTTCACCGTCAGCGACGGGACGGGAGCGACCGTCGTCCTCACGCGCGGCCTGCTCTCGGCACTCGGCGACGCCGAACTCGACGCGGTGCTCGCCCACGAGGTCGCCCACCTCGCGAACCGCGACACTGCGGTCGCGACAGCGGTCGCCACGCTCTCCGCGCTCTCCGAGTCGCTGTTCGCCCGCGAACGCCGTCTGGGTGACTGGGCCGTCTTCCTCGTCGCGATCGGGGTCCACGGCGGGCTGGCGGCGTTGGTCGTCGCCGGCCCGCTCTTGCTGGTGCTCCTCGCCTTCGCCGTGGTGAGCGTGCTGGCTCGCCTGGTCCTCGCCGCGAACGCGCTCTGTGCCGGCCTCCACGCCCAGGCGCGCGAACTCGCTGCCGACCGGGCCGCGGCACGCCTCGTCGGCGACCCGGCAGTCCTCGCGAGCGCACTGGAAACCCTCGCTCCGAGGATTCCCAACGAGGACCTCCGCACCCACGCGAGTTCGACCCTCGGCATCCTCCCGATCCCGGTCGAAGGTCGCTCGACCGAACCCGCTCCGACCGAGTCGACGATCGTCCAGTTCCTCCCGCGGTCGGAGGACTCCGAGCAGATCCGCGGGGTCGCCACGCGCGATTTCGTCCTCTACCGGGCGCTCGGACGGCTCGGCCGCGCGCTCGAGTGGCGGCCGGCGCCGCACCCGCCCGTCGAAGAGCGGATCGACCGGCTGCTCGGGATGACGAACGATCGGGCGGCCTGAGCGGCGGTCTCGAGGGACGAGCAGCGCTCGCGCTCACCGGTTCCAGCGGAGCGTTCCCGCGAACCGACGCGGTCCCAGAGCACGAGCAGGCTCGGCAGCACCAGCACGCTCGCAACCCAGGCGAAGGCGGTGGTGAGCCCGGTGACGATCCCGAAGCACTGGAGCGAGGGGACGAGCGAGAGCGCGAGGATGCCGAAGCCGGCGACGGTCGTCAGCCGCTGAGGCCAGAAGCGCCCCGCCGGTTCCGATGACCGTCGCCGAGAGCGCGGCGATCGGCTCCGACCTCGCCCGCTCCTGGACGAATCGCTCGCTGACGTGGATGGCGAAGTCGACGCCGATGCCGATCGCGATCCCGGTGATGATCGCCGTCTCGCTGTTGTACGGGATCTCCAACAGGTACACCGTCCCGAGGATCCACGAGAGCACGGCGAGCACCGGGACCATCGTCACGGTTCCCAGCGAGGAGCTCCCGTGACGGACCCGGAAGACGGGGTGAGGAACCCTCAGCATCGCGCTCCCGGTCCTCGACGCTCCGTCGCGCCGTAGCCGGCGCCCGCGGTCAGGAGCAACACGACGACGATCACCGCTCGACCGTGTCGACAGATCAGATCCGCGTACCGCGCGATCGGATCCCTCGTCCCGCCACCCGGGCTCTCGATACAACACCACTCGATTGGCAGGACCGATATATGACCGTTCGCTTACTGTCAGTCGTTCTGTACTGACAGGCTATCGGGCGGCCGACGCGCGGGCTGTCGGTACAGCTATCGTCGGTCTCCGAGTAGCCCAGCGCGAGTGAGCCAGTCGCGGGGAGAGCGCACGCGGGACCGTCGGACGCACGACCGGTACGGCCGTGAGAGCGTACTGTTCGCTCGACTCCTCGCGCTGAGCGACGGCGTCTTCGCCATCTCGCTCACGCTGCTCGTCCTGAACATCGAGGTGCCGGCCGATGCCGAAACCGGCGGGCTCGCGCCCGCGCTCGTCGCGTTACAGCCCGACCTGATCGCCTTCGCGGTCACCGTCTTCGTCGTCGGCATCTACTGGCGGAACCACCACCAGCTCTTCGAGACGTTCCGCGGCCTCGACGGGACCCTCGTCGGACTCTCGATCGGCTACCTCGCGCTGATCGCGCTCGTCCCCCTGCCGAACGACCTCCTCAGCTCGTATCCGGGCGATCCCTGGGCGTACGTCGCGTTCGCCCTCCTGCTCACGCTGCTCTCGGCGCTCGACACCGGGGCGTTCGTCTACGCGTGGCGCTCGGGGCTCGTCCGGCACTCGATGACGGCCGCGACCGCACGGACCGAGGTGATCCGGGGGCTGGTGAGTACCGTCGTCTTCGCCGCGAGCGCTCCGCTCGCGTTCGCCCTCGTGGGCTTCACGCCGCTGCTCTGGATCGCACTCCTCGTCCTCGATCGGCTCGTCGTGTCGGCCGGCGAGCGGGCGGATCTGGACTGACGGTCTCTGCCCCCGTCCGCGAGCGTCGTCTCGTCGAAACCGGCCGGATCGGCCGCCTCGGGTCGTTCGGCAGCCCCGCGCGTCCGTGCCGATCGGGACGGCGTTCGCCCCCGGCGCGTCGGTCGCCACCCGGGTCGAAGAGGGTCCGCGAGAGGACCGCGCGTCCGATCGCGGGTTACCCTTACGTACCCCGAACCCACACCGCGAACTCTCTGTTCAGTTTATGTTACGACCCGAGAACTCCTTCCTGCCAATGACCGGACGGATCCACTCGCGGGCGAGAGAGCGTCGAACGGAGTGCCGACCTACGGGAGAGCGATGAACGAGAAGACCAAGAACAGGGGGTATCACCTCCCTGGAAAGGGGGCGACGGACTGGCACGTCTCGCTAAACGAGAACTTCGAGGGGATCGACGCGGACGTGCAGGCCGCACTCGACGGCGCGAGCGGGTTCTCCCCGGGCGATCTCGACGGCGAGGAGATCGGTCCGGGGTCGGTCGAGACCGACGTCTCCCGGGGCCGGGAGGGCTCGATAACCTGGCGCGTCCCGAGCGACTACCCCACGGTCTCCGACGCCTTCGACGCCGTCGATCGGCTCCGGCTCCCTATCGGCGTCTCGCTGGATATCCTGATCGAGTCGGGTCACGACCTCCAGACGTTCGTCTCGAAGTCACAGTCGAACTACAGGAACGTCCGGATCAGGTCCGAAGACGACGTCGTCGGTCTCTCGGCGGACTTCGGCGGGCGAAACGTGTTCCAGTTCTCCGATCACTGTGCGGCACCGCGTATCTCGATCCTCCTGGACGGCGAGGTCGACGGCGAGAAACACCCGTCGCTCGGCTTCCGGATCTCGGAGGCGTCCACGATGACGATCGACGAGGGCTGTGGGGCGATCAACTGCGACGGCGGGATCTACGCGATGTTCGGCTCGGTCGTCAACGGGTTCCGGAGCGTCTTCTCCAACCACAGACGGAGGGGGATCAACGTCACGAACGGCTCGTCGGGCTACTTCCAGGAGGCGAACGTGAGCGACTGCGGTGACTTCGGCGCACGCATCGGCGAGGCCCGCTGTCAGGTCCACTTCGTCGACGCCCGTGACTGCGGGACCGGGGTCTGGGCGAACCAGGGCTCGCTCGTCGGCGCGGCGGAGGTTGACGTCTCCGGGTCCGGGACGGGCATCAACGTCCACCGGGGGGTCCTCATCAACGCGAGGGGCGCCACGGTGAGCGACTGCTCGACGGGCGTGGTCGCCCGCGAGTCGCTCGTCAACCTCGACGGGGCGCGCTCGGAGGGCTGCGGCAGGTTCCTCGACTCCCAGCGCGCCTCGACCGTCTCCTGTCACGGCGTGAACGTGAGCGACACCGACGACGAGGGGATCCGTGCCACGCGCGGCTCGACCGTCCACTTCGACGGGGCGATCGAGAACGCCGGGGGCTCGGGGATACTCGCCCGTGGCGGGTCGCGGGTGAACGCAGAGGGGCGAATCCTCGACTCCGACGACTGGGACGTCGAGGTTCAGAGCGGCTCGATCGTCCACGCGAGGGGTGGCCCCGGCGGGCTCCGAACCACGTCCTCGGGTCAGTATCCGGCCTTCGAGGACCTCAGCGTCGACCCGAACGATGTCACCGGACGCGGAATCATCTTCACCGACGTCTGAGAGGGAAGACGAGGGCGTCGAAGGCGATCGCTCCCGATCGTCACACGGCGGTCGGGTGCTCAGCCCTCGATCTTCCCCGCGAACTTCTCCCTGACCTTCTCCAGTTTCGGCGGGATGTGCATCCGGCAGTAGGCCTGGTTCGGGTTCTTCTCGAAGAAGTCCTGGTGGTGTTCCTCGGCCACGTAGAAGGCGTCGAGCGGCTCGACCTCGGTGACGATCGGCTCGTCGTACGCCCCGTCGTCCTCCAGGACCTCGACGAACGTCTCGGCGGCCTCGCGCTGGGCTTCGCTGTGTGTGAAGATCGCAGAGCGGTACTGCGAGCCGACGTCCGGACCCTGTCGGTTCAGCTGCGTCGGGTCGTGGACGGTGAAGAAGACCTCCAAGAGCTCGTCGTAGCCGATCAGGTCGGGGTCGTACGCGACCTGGACGACCTCCGCGTGGCCGGTCTCGCCACGGCAGACCGCCTCGTAGGTGGGGTCCTCGACGTGGCCGCCGGCGTAGCCGGAGGTGACCGACTCGACGCCGTGGAGCTCCTCGAAGGGGGCTTCGATACACCAGAAACAGCCGCCGCCGAACGTCGCCAGTTCCGTCTCGGTCATGGGTGTGAGGAGGGGTTCGAGCGGCTAAGACCCTCCGGTCAGTGCTCGACAGCGGCCTGCCGCGACTCGTGGAGTCCCGCGCAGATCCCCGCCTGTCCGCTGATGTTCGTCCGGGCGAGGCGCGCCCTACGCTGGACCGTCTCGAACTCCTCGACCCGGATCGGCTCGCCCTCGTGGTCGCGAAAGACCGGCTCGCTGGGGACGAGCAGGCCGACGCGCTCCGCCCGGTCGAGGTAGAGTTCGATCGGCTCGCGGTCGACACAGACGACGAGCGCCCCGTCGAGCGGGACCAGCGCCCGGTCGCCGTCGAACTCGATCTCCTCCCGGGTGAGGTTCGCGAGAGCCGCGTCGTCGAGGCCCGCCCCCCTGAGTGCGGCCACCGCGTCGTACTGTCGGGCGAGTCGTGCCTTCCGGAGCAGCTCCCCCCTGAGTTCGTCGATGCCACCCTCGGCGTCGTCGAAGACCGCCTCGAACGCGAGCCCTTCGTTCACCCCGTGGGTGATCTCCGCGGCGTGCATGTGATCGACGAGTTCGACCCGGGCGGTCTCGACACCCGGTACCGAGAGCGCCTCCCGCCTCGCGTCCGTCGCCATCATCCAGGCGAAAGCAGGGGAACACCACGCGGTCGGGAGCCGGAGCGCGAGCTGTGCGCGCTCACCCTCGACCCGACACTCGGCGAGGTACTCGAGGTCGACGATCGACCGGTCGAGTTCGGGGTCGGTCACCGTCCGCACGGCCTCGCGCACCGCGGTCGCCGTCGCGGTCTCGCCCCCCGGCATCTCAGTCGTCCGCCACCGCCTCGTACTGGCCGCCGAGGTCGAACTCGCGGCTGATCTCGTCGTCGGCGAGCGTCCCCATGCGCTCGTCGATGTCGATGTCGTAGAGGTCGGCGGCGTTCTCGCCCATCACCTTCCGCTTCGCCTCCGCGTCCCACTCGACGCCGTACTCCGCGCGCTCCTCGGCGGTGAACTCGAAGTTCATCACCTCGGGGACGAGCCAGTCGGGCTCCCAGATGGCGTAGTCCGAGCCGAACAGCAGGCGGTCCTCGCCGAGCCAGAACAGCAGTTCGCCGAGGATCTCCGCGAACTTCCGCGGGCGGTTCCACGCGAACGGGGCGGCGACCGCGAGCCCCCCGTAGACGTTCGGCTCCTGGGCGGCGATGAAACAGAAGTCGTCGAGTCTGGGCAGTCCGACGTGCTCGACGATGAAGTTCAGGTCGGGGAACGAGGAGGCCGCGTCGTCGACGTCGGCCACGTCGAACGCGTCACGGTTCAACGGCCGGATCGTCGGTCCCTTGTGCGGGTGGACGTTCTCGATGCCGAGTTCCTCACACTTCTCCAGGAACTCGAACGTCTCCGGGTCGTCGAGACGCCAGCCCTTCGACTCGCCGCGCCACTCCGCGGTGTAGACCTTCACTCCCTGGAGGTCGAACCGGTCGTGAAGCTCCTCCAGGTACTGCATCCCCTCCTCGCCGTCGCGCGGGTCGAACGTCCCGTTCACGATGAACCGCTCCGGGTACTCGTCGGCGAGCACCGCGTTCTGCTCGGCGGTGTTGAACCCCTCCTCGTAGAAGTCCGTGAGGTACGTCGACTGGAAGATCGCCATATCGACCGGTCCGTCGACGAAGAGATCACGAACCATCCGCTCGGGGTCGTAGTGTCTGTACTCCTCGAAGCTCCACTGGTGTTCTTCGGGCGTGAACCCCGTGTGGTAGTCGTAGAAACACTTGATGAACTCCTCGCCACCTTCGTGGATCACGTTCTCCTCGCTCGCGTCCCAGCAGTGGACGTGTCCGTCGATGACGAAGAACTCCTCGCCGTCGTGTTCGTACATGGCGATTGATACCGAGGGTCGTGAGACGATATATCTTTCAGTAATTGTGATGATGGTTCCCTCGCGATCGAAACGGCACGCACGGCCCGATCACGACGGGCGGTCGTTCGGAGTCCCTCGGGACCGCGTACCCTCGGGCCTCGGACCTGCGAGAGTGTCGCCACTCCGTGACGTCGAGGATCGTCACACAGTTTTCATTGACAGTTTCGGTGGCCGCGGCGTCGCCGGACCCACCGTGGGGAGAGAGCCCACGACGGGGTCGAACCGGTCGGTGACTGGAAGGTTTTTGAACGATCCCGCACATACCGGTGGTATGTTCCGGTCGATACTCGGCCGTCTCCGC
>SKWB01000172.1 GCA_007129135.1 Halococcaceae archaeon
GCTGGGTCCAGCGCCAGATCCAGGACGTCGCCTTCGAGCGCCAGCGCGAGATCGAAGAGCGCGAACGGATCATCGTCGGCGTCAACGAGTTCGAGGCCGACGAGGAGCCGGAGATGGACCTAGAGGAGGTGACCGAGGAGGACCAGCGCCGACAGATCAGACGGCTGGAGCGCGCTCGGGGCGAGCGCGACGACGGCGCGGTCGAGGAGGCCCTGGAGGAGCTCCGCGACGTGGCACGCGGCGAGGAGAACGTGATGCCCTCGATCGTCCGGGCGGTGAAGGCCGAGGCGACCACCGGCGAGATCTGTAACACGCTCCGCGAGGTCTTCGGCGAACACCGCGCGGCGAGCGTCGCCTGATCCTACACCGACTCTCCGGGCCGGTTCGAGGGGCGGACACGTTGATTACACCCGGGTGTGAGAGAGAGGTATGCACCTCGATCACGTGGGGATCGCGACCGACGACGTCGACGGCCTCGCGTCGCTCTACAGGTGGCTGCTGGACGCACCGGTCGCCCACGAGGAGCGGTTCGACGGGATGCAGATCTGTTTTCTCGCGCTCGGGAACGGCTACCTCGAACTGCTCGAACCCGTCGAGGAGGGACCGATCTCCCGGTATCTGGACCGGAACGGTCCCGGCGTCCACCACCTCGCGTTCGCCACCGACGACATCGAGGGTGCGCTCGCCGTGGCAGTCGAGGGAGGAATCGAACCGATCGACGAGGAGCCCAGACCCGGCGCGTGGGGCCACGACGTGGCCTTCCTCCACCCGCGGGACACGGGCGGGGTGCTGATCGAGTTCGTCGCGCACGAGGAGTAGTCGATCGAGAACAGCGCTCGCTACCGAGTCACTGTCTCCAAAAAATTCACTTTCCCAGTTAGGCGAGGAATTCGCAGGCGTCAGCGCCGTCCTCGTCGTCCGAGGAACCATCATCATCGCCGCTGGTATCCGGTCCGTCTTCGCCGTTGTCACCGTCGTCCTCATCGTTCGAGGAACCGTCGTCACCGTCGCCGTTGTCACCGTCGTCCGAAGAACCGTCGTCGCCGCCAGTGTCCGAGGTACTGGCATCGTCGTCTTCTTGCTGGGCGCCGCCGCCGGATGCGTCGTCCACCCGTGCGTCGATCCAGCCGAAGACGCTCTGGAATCGGGGGTTCGTCGTGTCGCCGTCGAGTTCGATCACCGGGATCGGGCCGCTGCCGACGGGTCCGGTCGCGCCACCGGCGATCGACTGCAGGTCGCTGTCGTAGCCGCCGATGTTCGAGGTCGGGGAGGAGACGCCGGCGTCGCCCATCCAGTTTTGGAGCGTGTTCGGGTCGGTCTGACCGGGCATCGACTGGTAGACCCGGTCGAAGAAGGCCGGGAACGAATCGGGGTCGCTGTTCCAGACGTGGAGTGCGGCCTGACCGGCCTGCACGCCGTTCTGGGAGATGTACGGCGAACCCGTGTTGGTCGGCTCGTACTCGAGGGGCTGCCACTCGAGGTTGAGCTGGCCCGTCTCGACGAAGTCGTTCACGATCCGATCGAGCGTGTCGTCGACCGCGCGAGCGGTGAACGGGCAGTTGAAACTGCCGTAGATCGTCGCGGTCGGTGCGTCCGGGTTCGTCCCGAACGTCGGGTACTCGCGCCCGGAGAGGACCGATGCGTTCGAGGCCGCGCTCGCCGCGCCGCTGGCTACCCCGAGACCGAGAACTGTGCTTCCCGCTACTGCCATGAACCGTCGTCGGCTATGCTCTGGCGACATCCATGCGCGAGCATCCTCGTATCAGTAATAAAAACTACGGTTCGCTACGCCTAGTACGACACACATTTCACACCGAGAACGAAACAAGCGAACGACTGGGCGAGGATAGCCGGAATACTATCAGGTTTAAGCGAACCATACCGGTCGGGTATCTTCGCGGTGGCCGGCAGTGAAATCTAGTGATATCGACCCTGAACGTCCCGTTACCCCCGATCGGGAGGTCGATGCCCGCTACGGGTTTAGACGAAACGTATATATTTTGCGGGTCAGTTCCCGAGTCCGGCCCGCGCTCCCCCGCGGCCCGCGATAACGACGAGGAGGCTCACGAGGACGAAGGCGACGAGCGAGAGGTTCGGCGTCGCGAGACCGAGCACCTGGTACTGGACGGCGGCACAGCCGCCGCCGACCGTACAGGCGGCGCTCTCGGCACCGGCGTACTGGAGCCAGGAGTGGTAGGCCGCGATGATCCCCCCTGGGACCGAGAGCACGAGCGCCGTCCGATAGACCTCGGACCGTGATTCGATCGCCGCGACGCCGAGGATCACCACCAGCGGGTACATCAGTATCCGCTGGTACCAGCAGAGCTCGCAGGGGACCAGTCCGAGGACGAGGCTGAGCGAGAGGCTCCAGACGGTAGCGATCGCGGCGACGACCGTGGCCGCAGCGAGCCAGAGCCGGGCGGAGAACCGCCGTCCGATCATACGCGGGGCTCTCGGCCCGGAGAGAAGAACCTACCCCCTAGACGAACCGGAACGTCTCCAGGTTCTTTGGGGCGAACGTCCGGATGTTGAACTCGTGGTAGAGCGCCGAGGAGAGGTCCTGAACCGAGCGTTCGTCGCCGTGGACACAGAGGACCTTCTCCGGTCTGGGGTTCATCGTGCGGACGAAGTTCATCAGCCCGTTCCGGTCGGCGTGCCCGGAGAAGCCGTCGACGGTCTCGACGTCGAACTGGAGTTTGAGGTGGCGCGAGCGGCCGCCGTCGCCGTTCATCGGCACCTCGTCCCAGCCGTTCTGTATCCGCCGGCCGAGCGTCCCGTGGGCCTGGTAGCCGACGAAGATCATCGTCGTGTCCGGATCCGGCCCGAGCAGTTCGAGCCAGGACATGATCGGCCCGCCGGTGACCATCCCGGAGGTCGAGAGGATGATACAGGGGTCGCCGCTCGTGACCTCCTGGCGTTCGTCCTCCCCCTCGTCGATGTGGTTGAACTGCTCGGCGAGGAACGGGTTCTTGTCGTCGTGGAAGATCCGCGAGCGGAGGTCGTCGTTCAGGTACTCGGGGTAGGTGGTGTGGATCGCCGTCGCCTCCCAGATCATCCCGTCTAGGTGGATCGGCATCTCGGGGATCTTCCCCTTCCGCATCGCCTCCTCCAAGACGAGCATGATCTCCTGGGAACGGCCGACCGCGAACGCCGGGATCAGGACCTTTCCACCGCGGTCGTGGGTCTCCTTCACCATCTCGATCAGCGCACGTTCGGCGTCCTGCTGATCCGTCTGGTAGTCGTTCCGGCCGCCGTAGGTCGACTCCATCACGAGCGTCTCCACGCGCGGGAAGTCGTTGACCGCACCGTTGAGCAGGCGGGTGTCGTTGTAGTGGATGTCGCCGGAGAACGCGACGTTGTACATCCCGTTGCCGATGTGGAAGTGGCTCACCGCGCTCCCGAGGATGTGCCCCGCGTTGTGGAAGGTGAGTTTGACGTCCGGCGCGATGTCCGTGACGTCGCCGTACTCGACGGGGATGGTGTGTTTGATCGTCTCCCTGACCATCTCGGACTCGTACGGCGGGGCACGCCCCTCCTTCGCCGCGACGTCGAGGTAGTCGAGTTGGAGCAGTCCCATCAGGTCCCGGGTCGGCTCCGTCGTGTAGATCGGCCCGTCGTAGCCGTACTTGAACAGGAGTGGCAGGAGGGCGGAGTGGTCCAGGTGGGCGTGTGTGAGCACCACCGCGTCGATGGAGTGCGCGCCCGAGCCGAGCGCCTCGGGCACCTGGAGGTACGGCACCTCGCCCTCGGCACCCGGCTTGTCGCCACAGTCGATCAGGATGCGGGTGTCGGCCGTCGAGAGGACGAACGCCGCGCGTCCGACCTCGCGGCAGCAGCCCAGGGTGGTGATCCGGACCCACTGCTCGCTCGAGAGCTGTTCTCTGTGGATCTGTCGGCCGACGCGTTCGAGGATGTTCCGCCGGTCGTCGCGCTCCTGTTTCAGGAAGCTCCTGACGTTCGAGACGGTCGGGGACTCGATCGGCGGGGTTCGGACGACCTCCGGCGTCCAGCCGACCTTCTGTGTGATCTCCCTGAGCGTCGAGCCGTGGCGACCGATCACCATCCCCGGCTTCCCCGCCTCGATCACCACCTCACCGGTGTCGGCGTGGAAGTCGAGGTCGCTGATGCCTGCCTCCTCGGGGACGACGGAGCGGATCTTCTCCGCGGCGCGCTCGGGCGGCGAGAGCACGTCCGGGTCCGGCCGGACGGTGATCCGCTTTCGGAGTTTGCTCGCGAGGTTCCGAATGAGGTCGTCCTGTTGCGCGAACTTCTTCGGATCGCGCGTGTAGACGACGAGCTCCGGCCCCTCGTAGGTGACGTCCGAGACGGAGATGTCGTTGGGGATCTCGTTTCTGATCGTTGCCTTCAGGTCGTCGAGTTTCTGGTCCACTGCACTCATAGGTAGAGACGTTCACGCGGGTTCCGACGCGACCGCTTCGGGTCGTCGTCGACGGTCGTGCGAGTCGTCTCGGAACGGCGTCGTCGGGCGGCGTGGAACGGACGACGGTCGTTCGTATGAGACTCCTCAACACCTGGCCGTGGGTACATAGCTTCGGGTCCTCGTATGCGTCCTCCGGCTCTCTCGCCGGACGGCGCGGGATCTCCGTGAAAAACCCGCTTACTCGGGCTAAGACGGCCCGGTTATAAAACCCCTTCGCAAAACTCAGGTGATCGGACGCGAACCCACGGCCATGCACCTCACACCGGCAGCGGTCGAGCGCGAACGGGAGTGGGTCAGAGGGCGTGGGACGGTCGTCGTCCCGCTGATCAACGACGTCCGATCGGCCCTGGGCGAGCGCTTCGAGACGGAGGTCGCCCCGGTCGATCACGACAGCTACGACGACGCCGTCGCCGAGGTGTTTTCCGATGGGGACCTCGCGGTGAACGTCGCCTGCCTCGTCGCGCTCCTGCGTGAGATCGACGTGGAAGGTGACTACCCCGGGTTCGTGGTCGACGAGATACTTGGGAGAGAGCTCGCCGCGATGATAGCTGGCAACCAGCCGCTCAGGCTGCTCGCTGAGGCGACGTTTCACTTCGCCGATATCCACCACCACCCCGAGGAGGCCACCGCGGGGAGCGACGACCTCGACGCGGCGCTCGCGGCGGGCTTCCAGACCCGGCTCCCGGGCTGGCCCTGGACGGAGCGCGAGAGCCCGTTCGGCGTCGAGCCGTAGCGCGGCCCGTCCGGACCCACTACTCCCACCGGACCTCGTCGTCTCTCCCCCGCGTCTCGTCTCCCTCGTCGTCCACGCCAGCCTCCCGGTCTTCGAGCGTTCGCGGGTTCGTGTACGCCGCCGCGGTCGTCGCGGCGCCGAGGGCGCCCGTGATCGCCGTCCCCACCTCGGCGACGATCCCGCCAAGGAGCGGACCGAGGAAGAGGCCGGGGACGGCGAACACGATGCCGATCGCGAGCAGGATCACCAAGTAGAGCACGCCGAGGCCGAACAGCCGGAGGCGGTGTCCGCTCGTCAGGTTCCAGCTGTTCTGGAGACCGACGAGGAAGTTTTCGTCCTCGACCAGTACGTAGACGTCGAAGAAGAAGAGCGCCGTCAGCAGGAACAGACCCGGAACGATGAGAAAGACGAACCCGACGAAGACCGCGATCCCGAAGAGGATCCCCCCGATCACGAGGTGGATCAGGGCGAGCGGGAGGTTTCTGGTGAAGACGCCGTCGGGGATCGCTTCGGTCTCGTCCGAGACGAACGTCCTGATCGCTCCGACGTAGACGACGACGTTCGCCAGCCCGAGGAGCAAGGAGATCAGGAGCGCAGCGCCGGGGGAGAGGTCGACGAGCGGCGTCGCGTTCAGCTGACCGCCGGTCGTGCCACCGAGCAAGACCGCGTTGAGCACCCCGACGAGGAAGAACAGCCCGGCGAACAGCGCGCCGTTCCGTGCAGTGGTCCGCGAGACCCCCTGCGAGAGCGTCCCGACGACTTCGAGGGTCATGCAGGCCGTCACGAACACTCCAGCATATGTCTGTTGGAATCGACTCACAGTCAGACCCGTAGACTGAAGCGCCCCTCCGACCAATCGCCGCCATGAGACCGCTCTGGGTCGCCGTCTGCGTCGCCCTCGGGGGGATGGCCGCCCTCACCGTCGCGGTCAACGCCCTCGACCCGGACACGCCACGCGCGCTCAACGCCCTCTACAACCTCTGGCTGCTCGCGACGATCGCGGTCTGCACGGTCGGCTTCTTCGGCGCCTGCTTCCGCTTTTTCGCGTTCATCACCGGCGACCGGCAATAGCCTTGAAACTCTTACAAAACAGCTAAATGATAGGGTGGTGGACTCTCCGAGGAGTGCTCACATATGGCAACGGAAGCGAAGACAGCCAGGGCGGAGTGGGGGAGTCGGTTCGGCTTCCTGATGGCGATGATCGGGGCCATGGTCGGCGTGGGGAACATCTGGCGCTTCCCGTTCGTCACCGGTGAGAACGGCGGGGGCGCGTTCATCCTCGCCTTCCTCATCCTGCTGTTCCTGCTCATGATCCCCGGCCTGATGGCCGAAGTCGCCCTCGGGAAGTACACCGGGAAAGGTATCATCGGGGCGATCCGCGACGCCACCGGTCCGGGAACCGCCGCCGGCCTCGGCGTGATCGTCCTCATCGTCAACATCGCGCTGATGACCTACTACTCGCCCGTCGTCGGGTGGACGCTCTACTACATGATCCACTCGTATCTCTTCACTTTCACGGGTGCGGGCTTCGAGGCGGGGGCGTTCCTCGGCGCGCTCTTCGACAACCCGGTCCTGATGATCGCGCTACACACGGCCGTGATGGCGATCATCGCGAGCGTGCTCTACCTCGGTATCTCGAACGGGGTCGAGCGCCTCGTCGTCTACGCGGTTCCCGCGCTCGTGCTCGGACTCGCGGCCATCGCGATCCGAGCGGTGACCCTCCCCGGTGCCTCCGAGGGCCTCGTCTTCACGTTCACCGTCCAGTGGGAGTACCTCACGTTCAGTCAGACGTGGATCGAGGCGCTCGCCCAGGCGCTCTTCTCGACCGGCCTCGGCTGGGGGATCGCCATCACGGTGGGGAGCTACCTCCGCGAGTACGACGACGCCCCGCTCGGCGGCGGCGTCTTCACCGCGGTCGGCGAGGCCTCTATCGGCGTCCTCGCCGCGTTCGCGATCTTCCCGCTGGTGTTCGCCTTCGGCGTCGACCCGGCCTCGGGTGCGGGTCTCACGTTCGAGGCGCTCCCGCAGGTGTTCATCGAGATGCCCGGTGGGGCGATCTGGGCGATCGTCTTCTTCACCGGCTTCTTCCTCGCCGCGATCACCTCCGCCGTGGTGATCACCGAAGTCGGCGTGACGACCGTCTCCGAGGAGACGAGGCTCTCACGGAACCAGTCCGTCCTCGGGGTCTGTGGCGTGATCTGGCTGTTCGGCCTGCCGAGCGCCTACTCGGTTGAGATCCTCGAGTTCGGTGACGACACGTTCGCGCTCTGGGGGCTACCGCTCGCGACGATCGCTATCCTGGTGGCGGTCGGCTGGTTCATGGGTCCGGAACGCCTGCGCGTGCTCTCGCTCAACCAGAACGCCGGGATACACGTCGGCCGCTGGTGGAACCCGCTCGTGAAGTACGTCGTCCCGCTGACGATGGTGTTCATCATGGCGGTGTTCGCCTGGGACTTCCGCGGCGAGGACATCATGATCGCCGGGATGGTGATGCTCGTCGGCGTCCCGCTGATCAGTTTCGCGGTGATGCGCTACGTCGACGGCCGAGCCGAGCCACAGACACAGGCGGAAGCCACAGGGGGTGACGACTGATGGTCGATACGATCCCGATCGATACATGGATCGGGATGGCCGTCGCGATCGTCGCGTTCTGGGGCGTCGCCGCCTGGGCGATGATCCGGACGCTCAGACAGGAGGACAGGAAGGTCGAACTCCTGGAGGACCAGCGCCGGATCGACACCTACTCGCCGAGGGGGCTCTCCGAACTCCGGGAGTGGATCGAGGCGAACCCCGACGACCCGTACAGGGACGACGCGATCCGGCGGTACAACGACTGCGTCGAGATACTCCGTGCGACCGACCGCCACTTCTACGAGTGGTCCGAGAGCGAAATCGAGCGGCTAGAACCGATCTAGAACGACTCGACGACGCCGGAGAGCCCGTCACGTCCGGCCACCGACTGCGGGACTCTGAACGGGCTGACGCTCACCTCGCCCTCCGCGATCGCCCGGCGATCGCTGCCGATCGGGTAGAGAGCCGCGCAGTCGGCCAGATCCGGCAGCGAGCCGTTCGTCTCGGCCGTCGCCCAGAACGTGTCGTTCAGCGAGAGCCCCTCGCCCGAGGGCTCGACCGCGGTGTCGTAGTCGCCGATCGGTTCGGTGACCCGCATCGGCCCCTCGCTCTCGATCGGCGCGTTCACGTTGAGGTAGTCGACATCCTCGGGTAGCTCGCCGGCCAGCGCGCGCGCTGCGAGGAAGGCGGTCGCCTCGGCCGGCACCTCGTATGGGCTCCCGGTGGGCGGGAAGAACTCGGCGTGGTGGTAGCCCGAGACGGCGATCGCCGGCACGCCGAGAAAGGCGGCCTCGACGGCCGCGCCGACGGTTCCCGAGCGTCCGAGCAGGTACGAGCCGACGTTCGGCCCGACGTTGCAGCCCGAGACGACGAGGTCGAACTCGGCGTCCAGCCCGCGGAGGGCGTAGGCGACGCAGTCCGCCGGCGTCCCCTCGATCGCGGTCCCCCGGTCGTGTTCGGCGACGGAGACCGACTTCGACCGCTCCCGACCGACGCCGCTCTGGTTCGTCGCCGGGGCGACGGTCGTCACGGCCGCGAGCGGCGCGAGCGCGTCGGCCAGCGCGTGGAGGCCGGGGCTGTCGATGCCGTCGTCGTTCGTCAGGAGAACCCGTGGCTGACTCATTGCACGCTCAAGCGGAAGCGACGACAAATCCCCTCCGGTTTCGCGGTGCCCCTCCCGGTGTGGCGTCCCGACAGCGTCGCTTCGCTCGTCGACCTACCCCGGACGGTCGCGGCCGTCCGGCAGTCCACATCCCCAGCGCGAGCGAACACGACGACCCGGGCCACCGGTCATCCGAGCGTCCCGAGGGACGCGACGGAGACTCCGGCCACGACCCCCCGGAGGACGGCCTTCGGATCGACCGTGCCCGGATTCGATCGCTACCGGGGAGAACGACGTATGCCCACTCGTTCTGGCGGCGAAAAGCTCCAGCTGTTTTGATTATGTGGAGTAAAGTGTACACTTATTCACATGGCGTGCGTCACTGTAGATACCCAACCGTGGGTACTGTGCTACGTGGAAAGGAGCGGAGGATCGAAGACTGTGCCTCGGACATCCTCCAGTGCGGTTAATCACACTTCGTGTCCCTTTCCCTCGGACGGTTACGAGGCCCGAACGGGCCGGTTCGTACGCGTGAGTGAGTAACCCGCACAGTGACCTCTCCCCTCCTCCCACCGTGTCGGTGAGACCGTAGTGCCGGTGAGATCCGTCTTCACGACTCGTGCTCACTCGGATCTCCGGGGTATCTCGTCGTCTCTCGATCACGGATCGAACGATACCGGTGAGGGGTCTTCGCGGGGGATCCGGGTGGTCACGACGAGCTCGCTCAGTCGAACCGGCTCAGTCGGAACGGCTCGATCGGACGGTCGCTCTCGCCGTCGACCACGAGATCCGAGAGCACCTCGCCGAGGACACTCGCGAACTTGTAGCCGTGGCCGGAGAAGCCCGCGCCGACCACGACGTTCTCGTGGTCCGGGTGGGTGTCGACGACGAAGTGCTCGTCGGGCGTGTTCGTGAAGCTGCAGGTGGAAAGACGCATCGTCGGTCCCGCCGCGTCGGGGAAGTACCGCTCCGTGTACTCGCGCAGGAGCCGTTCGTCCTCCCGGTCCGGCTCCCGCCGCAGTTCTTCGGGGGTGCCCGTCTCCCCGCGGTGGTGGTACCGGCCGAGTTTGAAGCCGGGTACGGAGACGACCGGGAAGCCGTAGAAGTGGCCCTCGTCTGCCTCGTGGACGAACACCGGGAAGCTCTCGGGGGCGAACCGTTCTGGACTACTGGGCTGGAACCAGCCGAGGACCTGTCGCTCCGGGACGAGCAGGTCCGCGAGTCCGGGTAGCTGCGATGCGGCCCACGCACCCGCCGTGACGACGAGGCGCTCCGCGGTGTACTCACCCCTGTCGGTCTCGACCCGGACGCCCGACTCGCTCGCCGTCCACGACTCGACCGTCTCCCTCGCCCTGACCGTCGCGCCCTCCCGGTGGGCGGCCTCGACGTGGGCGACGATACCCTCCTCCGAGAGGAGGTAGCCGCCGTCGGCCTGGTGGATCGCGACGTGGTCCTCGGGGAGCCGGTAGCCGGGATACCGCTCTCGCAGTTCC
>SKWB01000256.1 GCA_007129135.1 Halococcaceae archaeon
GAGGTGCCGAGCGCGTCCATCAGCTTCGCCTCCGCGATCACGTCCTCGTCTCGCTCGACCGGGCGCTCGTTGGCGTAGACCTGCTCGACGTTCTTTCGCTTCTCCCCGAGCGGGCAGTAGAAGCAGTCGCGCTCGTCGCAGTAGCCGTAGACGAACAGCACCATCTTGCCGCCGAGCGCACACTGTTCACAGCCCTTCGATATCATTTCCTGTTCGGACGAGCGGCCCCCAGCGACAAAAGCCGCTCGGGTTCGGGTCGGGAGAGGGAAAACAGTTAACGGCCGGACCCCGTAGCGAGTGTAGATGCTGCTGGTGTTGTGTGTCGACCTCGACGACGACCTCGGACGCAAGGCGGGCGTGGAGACGCCCGTCATCGGGCGGGAGGCCGTCGAGGAGGCCGCCGTCGCGCTCGCGACGGTCGACCCGGAGGACTCCGACGTGAACGTCCTCTTCCAGGGTGTACACATCGCCAACGAGTTCGGGGAGAAGGGCGAGGCGGTCACCGTCGCCGCGGTCACCGGCACCGAGAAGGCCGACGTCACCGCGAACCGCAAGGTGGGCGAGGAGCTCGACTACGTCCTCGCGAGCCTCTCGACGGACGAACGGATCTCCGCGGTGGTCGTCACCGACGGCGCACAGGACGAGTCGGTGATCCCGGTGATCCGCTCTCGCGTTCCCGTCGACGGCGTCCGCCGGGTGGTCGTCCGCCAGGCCCAGGACTTAGAATCGATGTACTACACGATCAAGCAGGTGCTGAACGACCCGGAGACCCGCGGGACGATCCTCGTTCCGCTGGGTATCCTGCTGCTGATCTACCCGCTCGCGACGCTCGCCGACCGGTTCGGCTTCCCCGGCGCGACCCTCGGCGTCCTCTCGGCGCTGCTCGGGCTCTACCTCCTCGGGCGCGGGCTGGGCGTCGAGGAGACCGTCGATCGCTGGGCTGAGCGGGTGCGAACGGTGCTCTACACCGGCCGGGTGACGCTGATAACGAGCGTCGTCGCCGCCGCGCTGCTCCTGATCGGCGGGATCGGCGGGGTCGAAGCGCTCGAGGCGGCGCAGGTGGGCGAGCAGCTCACGGCGCTCGAGGTGATCGCCGCGCTCGTCTACGGTGCGGTCCAGTGGTTCGCCGCGGCGGGGATCACCTCCAGTCTGGGGCGGATCACCGACGCCTACCTCGCCGATCGGTTGGAGTGGCGCTACCTGAACGCGCCGTTTTACGTGGTCTCGATAGCGGTCGTCCTCCACGGCGTGAGCGCGTTTCTCCTCGGCTACCAGGAGCTGCCGTACGTCGCCGCCGCGCTCACCGCGGGCACGCTCGTCGGCCTCGTGAGCACCCTCACCTTCGCCATCGTCGAGACCCGCTCCGCCAGACGGGCGGAGCCGACGTGAGAGGTAAGCCCGCTCGCCCCCTCCGAGGGCCATGGACGAACTGACGCCGAGCGAGGTCGTCCTCCTCCACGGCGAACGGTTCGCGACGCGGTCGATCGCGGGCAACGTCACGGTCCCAGGAACCGATCGGACGGTCGCCGCCGACCAGCTGACGACGGCGATCCTCTCGGCGACCCTCCTCGCGAACGAGGATGCGGGCGCGATCCGGTTCGAGGTCGGCGAGCGCGCTCGGTGGCTCGGGCTCCGCTCGCGGACAGCGCTCTTCGTCGTGCCCGACGGCCCCGCCCCGGAGTGGCCGAGGGGCACGCTCGAGTGGGCGATCCCGACGTTCCTCCTGGAGATGGGTTCGGCGGAGGACGACGACCGAATCGCGCTCGCCGCGCTCGTCGACGCCCTCTTCGACGGCGACGAGACCGACCCCTGGCGGTACGTGATCGGACTCGTAAAGGACGGCCTGGCCGCGAGAGGGCTGCTCGAACGGCGTCCCGAACGGTGGTTCCGGCTCCCGACCGGGCGGACCGAGTACGGCCACACGGAGGAGCTCGACCGGCTCGTGGCCGACGCCTCGCCCGACCGGATCGAACGGCAGTTCTCCTCCGTCGAGAGCGCACGTCCGGAGCTCTGGAAGCTGTTGCGGTGGGAGATCGAGCGGGCGGTCGCCGCACGCCTCGATACGAGCACGTACTACGTCTACCACGGCTCGTCGTAGGGTTCGGATGGGGTCGTTCGGGGTCACCGCTCGCGGACGACGACGAACTCCGCGAGGTCCCGCAGGTACTCGTAAGCCTGCGTGTTCGCCGGCTCGACCCGCGAGAGTGCGGAGAGCGCCGTCTCGGACTCCGCCTGCGCGCGCCCGTTCGCCTCCTCGGGGCTCAGGTCCGTGACCTGCAACAGAGAGGGACGTTCCATCTCGGCGTCCTGGCCCGTCGGTTTGCCGAGGTCCTCCGCGTCGGCCGTCGCGTCGAGGACGTCGTCACGGATCTGAAACGCGATGCCCACGCGTTCGGCGTACTCGCCGACGGCCTCGACGGTGTGGGCGTCGGCGTCGGCCGCCACCGCCCCGACCTCCGCCGCCGCGCGGAAGAGCGCGCCGGTCTTCCGCCTCGCCAACTCCATGTACTCGGCCTCGTTCTCCGGCTGTGCGACGAGTTCGATCGCCTCCCCCTCGCCGAGTTCGACCATCGCCTCCGCGACGATCTGCATCGCCCGTGGATCGCGCGAGAAGAGCGCGAACGCCTCGCCGAGGTGAGCATCGGAAGAGACGATCGCCGGGCCGTAGCCGA
>SKWB01000315.1 GCA_007129135.1 Halococcaceae archaeon
CCTCGTCGGCCTCGAACTCGTTGACGCCGACGATGATCCGTTCGCGCTCTTCGATCTCGCGCTGGCGCTCGAAGGCGACGTCCTGGATCTGGCGCTGGACCCAGCCCTCCTCGATCGCCCGGCGCATCCCGCCACGGTCGTCGATCTCTTCCAAGAGCGCGAACGCCTCGGCCTCCAGGTCGTCCGTGAGCGCCTCGACGTAGTAGCTGCCCGCGAGCGGGTCGATCGTGTCCGCGGCCCCGGACTCGTGGGCGAGGATCTGCTGGGTGCGCAGTGCCGTCCGGACGGACTTCTCGGTCGGGAGCGCGAGCGCCTCGTCCTTCCCGTTGGTGTGGAGGCTCTGGGTCCCACCGAGGACCGCCGCGAGCGCCTGGTAGGCGACCCTGACGACGTTGTTCTCGACCTGCTGGGCGGTGAGCGTCGACCCCGCCGTCTGGGTGTGAAACTTCAGCTGTCGCGACTTCGGGTCCTCGGCACCGAAGCGCTCGTCCATGATCCGCGCCCACATCCGCCTGGCGGCGCGGAACTTCGCGACCTCCTCCAGGATGTCGTTGTGCGCGTTGAAGAAGAACGAGAGCTGCGGGGCGAACGAGTCGACGCCGAGACCGGCCTCGATCGCCGCCTCGACGTACTCGATGCCGTTGCCGAGCGTGAACGCGAGCTCCTGGGCGGCGGTCGAGCCCGCCTCGCGGATGTGGTAGCCCGAGATCGAGATGGTGTTGAAGTTCGGGACCTCCTCGGCCGCGAACGCGAAGATGTCCGTGATGACCCGCATCGAGGGCTCGGGCGGGAATATGAACGTGTTCCGCGCGATGTATTCCTTCAGGATGTCGTTCTGGATCGTCCCTCTGAGTTGCTCTCGGGGCACGCCCTGTTCGTCCCCGACGGCGATGTACATCGCCAGCAGGACGCTCGCGGGCGCGTTGATCGTCATGCTCGTCGAGACCTCGTCGAGGGGGATCCCCTCGAAGACGGCCCGCATGTCGTGGATCGAGTCGATCGCTACCCCCGACTTGCCGACCTCCCCGTCTGCCATCGCGCTGTCGGAGTCGTGGCCCATCTGCGTGGGGAGGTCGAACGCCATCGAGAGCCCGCTCTGGCCCTGCGAGAGGAGGTACTGGTAGCGTTCGTTCGTCTCCTCTGCGGTGCCCATCCCGGCGTACTGACGCATCGTCCAGAGCCGTCCGCGATACATCGTCGGGTAGACCCCCCGCGTGTACGGCTCCTCCCCGGGGAAGCCGAGGTCCTCGTGTGAGAGGTCGGAGACGTCATCGGGCGTGTAGAGCCGCTCGATCTCCCTGCCCTCGGTGTCGGTCGTGAACGTCTCCTCGCGCTCGCCGAACCGATCGAGCGTCGGCGAGAGCGTCTCGCGCTCCCAGCGCGCTTTGCCCTCCCGGATCGTCTCCAGATCCTCGGGGTCGAACATGGGGAACGATGGTCGGCTCGCGCCTAAGCGTTGACGGTGGGCTGAACGCGGCACTTTTGTCCGGTGGCTCCGTAGCGCGTCCATGAGCGACCCGGACGGCGGCGCGGTCGACCGCCCACCGATCCCCACGGAGGAGGGATCGAACCGGCGGCGAGCGCTGCTCTACACCCTCCCGTTCCTGCTCCTCGGACTGGGCAACGTCGCGCTCGTCATCGGCTGGGGACTCGAACCGCTCTGGGTGTTCGCGATGCTCCCGCCGATCCTCTTCGTCACCGTCATCACCTGGATCGCGTTCAAGAGCGGGTTCGCCACCGACCACGACGAGTACGGCGACGGTCTCCAGCCGAACGAGTGGGACTACGAGTGAGAGCGCTCACCGAACCCGAGTCCCGGTGACCGTCGTCTCCGTTCCGTCGGCCACCGGAGCGGAGACGACGACGATCCCTGCGGGCTATCGTCCGGTGTCGTACTTGTAGGTCGCCGACTCCGGGTCGATGCCGAACTCCTCGGCGAGGTCGCTCACCGCCTCCTCGCCCGTCGCGTCCGGATCCGTCCCGTCGTGGGGGCGTGCCTCCTTGAACCGCTCGCGCAGGCGTGGCGGCATCACGAACCGATCCGTCCCGATGGTGGTGGGGACCGCCTCGGGCATCGTCCGATCCCGTTTCTTCTCCAGACGCTCTCGCAGGCCGTCGGGGAGCGCCGACTCCTCGATCCGTTCGAAGCCGAACTCCTCGAAGTACTCCGGTGTGGAGACGAACGCGTAGACCCGCTCGAACCCCTGGTCGGAAGCGTGGTCCAGGAGGCGTTCGACCACGTGTGCGCCGACGCCCTGTCCCCGCCACGGCTCGATCACGCCGAGGCTCGTGAGTTCGCAGAACTCCTCGTCGAGTTTGTGGATCCGGATCCGACCGAAGCCAGCGCGCTCGCCGGTCTCCTCGTCGAGCGCGACGACGTAGTCCCGGGAGCGAAACGCGAGCGCATCGAGTTCCATCTCCTCGATCCGATCGAGCAGCCAGACCTCCTCGTGTTTTCTCGCGTCTCGGACGTACATGTCCCGCGGTAGCACCCGCCCGGTAAAAAGGCTTTCACGGCTCGCTCGTTCGACCGGGTCACACCGGCTGTTGTCCGTCCGAACCGATCAGGTCGGTACCCGCCCCTCGGTCCGAGCGGTACCCGGTTACGCCAGTCCCGTATCAGAGCGTCGCCGGATCGTCGTCGTCCGAGTGTCGGTGGTCGTCGTCATC
>SKWB01000207.1 GCA_007129135.1 Halococcaceae archaeon
GAAGGCGGCGCGGTGACCGACGATCAGCTGCTGATGAGCGTCGACCCCGACACCGATATCGACATCGACCAGGACGTCAGGGTCGTCCTCGACCGCTCGCGGATCAACCTCTTCGACGCCGAGACGGGCGACGCGCTCCGACACGGGCTCATCGACCCGGCCAGTGCGACCGGCACGCCCGAACGCGGCGTCGGCGACTCCGACTGATAAGGAAAGGGTAATCCCGGCCGATTGGCCTATATAACGCAATGACTGGTGATGCGGCGGTACGGATCGGTATTATCGGGCTCGGAAATATCGGCCGTCACCACGCGGATCAGCTCCGAACGAGCGGTGGTCAACTCGTCGGCGGCGTCGACATCCTCCCCGAGGCGCGAGAACGCTTCGCCATCGACTACGGGGTCGAGACCTACGCCGAGGCCGAGGAGCTCTTCTCGGTCGCCGACGCCGTGATCATCACGACGCCGAACCGGTTTCACGAGGAGTACGCCGTTCGTGCGCTCGAGGCGGGTCTCGACGTCCTCCTGGAGAAGCCGCTGGCACACGACGTGGAGAGCGCCGAGCGGATCGCCGCCGTCGCCGCCGACTCCGACGGGATCTGTATGGTTGGCTTTCACAACCGGTTTCTCCCTCCGGTCGAGGTGCTCAAAGACCGGATCGACGCCGGTCGCTTCGGCGAGGTTACCCACGTCGACGCGAACTACGTCCGCCGCCGGGGGATCCCGGGACGTGGCTCGTGGTTCACCGACCGGTCGATCGCCGGCGGCGGCGCGCTGATCGACATCGGGGTGCACGCGCTCGACGTCGCGCTCTACCTGCTCGATTTCCCCGAGATCGAGGAGGTCTCGGGGGTGACGCGCTCGGAGTTCGGGACGCGGGAGGACTACACCTACCTCTTCATGTGGGGCGAGGACGACAGCGGGGGCGAGTTCGACGTCGACGACTCGGCGACGGCGTTCGTCCGGTGTGCCGGGGGCCGGACGATCAGCCTCGACGTCGCCTGGGCGGCGAACCAGCCGAACGACGACTCGATCACCGTCCGGGGGACCGATGCGGGCGCACGGTTCGACCGCGGCGACGAGTCGCTCGAGGTCTACCGGACGAGCGAGGGGGGCGCGCCACACTTCGCCGACCAGCAGGTGACGACACGCGAGGTGAACGCACACGCGGCCGAACAACGGGTGTTCGTCGAGGCGGTCGAGGCGGGCGTCCAGCCGGAGCGAAACACGGTCGAGCAGGCGCTCGCCGTCCAGCGTGTGATCGACGCGATCTACCGTTCCAGCGAGCGCGGCGAGGCGGTCGGTGTCCCGGCCGGAACGACGGCGACGACGGAGTAGAGAACCAACGATTATAGGTGGCCGGAGCGTCGCAGGGCCATGGACATCGGCGTACTGACCGTTCCGCTCGGCGACCAGTCGGCTGACGAAGCGTTCGAGTATCTCTCGGGGATCGGCGTCGACTTCGTCGAACTCGGCTGTGGCGGTCACCCCGGCGAGGACCACCTGCCGAGGACGAAGACGCTCGACAGCGAGAACGCGAAGGCGGAGCTGCTCGACACGCTCGAGGCCCACGACCTCCGGGTGAGCGCGCTCGCGACGCACAACAACCCGATCCACCCGAACGACGAACGGGCAGCGGAGGCCGACAGGGAGCTCAGGGAAGCGATCGAACTCGCCGACTTACTCGGTATCGAGGCGGTCACCTGTTTCTCGGGACTCCCGGGTGGGGGACCGAACGACGAGGTCCCCAACTGGATCACCGCGCCGTGGCCGACCGAGCACGCGGCGGCCCACGAGTACCAGTGGGAGGTCGCCGTCGAGTACTGGTCGGACCTCGCGGAGCACGCGAAGACCCACGACGTGAAGGTGGCCGTCGAGATGCACCCGAACATGCTCGTCTACGAGCCACACGGGATGGCCCGCCTGCGCGAGGAGACGAACGAGTATATCGGCGCGAACTTCGACCCCTCGCACCTCTACTGGCAGGGGATCGACGTCTGTGAAGCCATCAGATATCTCGGCGAGCGGGACGCCATCCACCACTGCCACGCGAAGGACACCCGGGTCTACGAGGCGAACAGCCGGGTGAAGGGCGTCCTCGACACGACCGCCTACACCGACGAGCCGAACCGGTCGTGGCTCTTCCGCTCGGTCGGCTACGGCCACGGCGAGGAACACTGGAAGGACGTCGTCTCGACGCTGCGGATGGTCGGCTACGACGGGGTGCTCTCGATCGAACACGAGGACTCGCTGACCTCCTCGCGCGAGGGCCTCGAGAAGGCGGTCGAACTGCTGGAGCGGGCGGTCTTCACCACGCAGCCGGGCGAGGCCTACTGGGCGGAGTGAGTCAGCGGGCGTTGACGGTCACGCGGACCGGGTCCCTGGGCCGGGCGGTGATCGCCGCCATCAGGTCCAGTTCGGTCCCCGGGACGAGTTCGAGGTGGTACTCCTGGTAGATCGTCGCGAGTATGAGCCGTGCTTCGAGCATGGCGAACCGATCGCCGATACAGCGCCTCGGTCCCGCGGAGAAGGGGAAGTACGCCAGCTTCGGGAGCGAGCGCTCGAACTCGTCGGTCCAGCGGCCGGGCTCGAACGCGAGCGGGTCGTCGTACCAGCGGCCGTCGCGGTGGACGACCCACTGGTGCATCCGGATCGTCGATCCCGGCGGGATCTCGTAGCCCCCGATGATGTCCGGCTTGACGGGTTCGCGGACGACGGTGGGGACCGGTGGGTAGAGCCGCATCGACTCCTTCACCACCTTCTCCGTGTACGGGAGCGAGGGGAGGTCGGCCATCGTCGGGGTCCGGCCGCCGAGGACCTCGTCGAGCTCTCCGAGGAGCCGCTCCTCGACGGCGGGGTACCGCGAGAGGAGGTAGACGGTGAAGGTGAGCGAGAGCGCCGTCGTCTCGTGGCCGGCGAGCAACAGCGTCACCACCTCGTCCCTGATGCCCTCGACCGAGAGGGGTGTCGCCTCCTCGTCGCGGGCCGCAAAGAGCATCGAGATCACGTCGTCGCCGGGGCTCTCGCGACGCTGGCGGATCAGATCGTAGACCACGTCGTCGAGTCGTCGGCTGGCGGCCTCGATACGCCGGCGCGAGGGGGTCGGGAGGGCCTCGGGGAGGACGTAGTTCGAGAGGCTCTCGGAGGCGGCCATGAACTCCTCCAGCGCCAGGCCGATCTCGTCGACCCGGTCCCCGATGTCGACGCCGAACAGCGCCCGCGAGACGATGTCGAGCGTCAGCTCCATCGTGTCCTCGTGGATCTCCCTCGTCTGACCGTCGCGCCACCCCTCGAGCGCCCGCTCGGTGGCGTCGGTCATCATCTGCGCGTACTCCTCGATCCGCTCCGGGCCGAAGGCGGGCTGGATCAGGTGTCGGTTCCGCCGCCAGACCGCCCCCTCGCTGTTCAGCGTCCCCTGGCCCGTGATCGGCGAGAGCGCCCGCTGGAAGCTCTCCCCTTTGATGTAGTTGCCGTTGTTCGCGACCAGGACGTGCTCGATGTGGTCGGGGTGGTTGAGCTGGTAGAACCGCCCGTCGATCTCCTCCCAGCTGACGATGTCCCCGTAGCTCTGGGCGTTCTCCGTCATGAACGCGAACGGCTCGCGGACGAACGGGAGGTAGTTGCCGACGATCGGGGGCCCCTCCGGGCCGGGCGGTATCTCCCCGCTAGGGCGAGCGGTATCGTGTACCATCTGTGCGGTAGTGGACGGTCGGACGGTTTTATTTTGCGGTCGATCGCCGAGGGCAGAACGGAACGGGTCGACCGACCGTCGGTCGGACACCCCGGAAACGGTTGCTGGATCCCCGGTCCGTCAGCACCACGAGCGTCCGGCGGTCACTGATCCGAACTCGCTCGTCGCCCGCCCGGGTCACCCAGTTGAAGTAGCCGAGCCCCGAACGGGGGGCAATGGACGCGAACGTCGGGTTGAGTGGGGCGACCTGGTCGACGGTCGAGGCGCTCGGGGTCCCGCTGATTCTCCTCCTGTTCTACCTCGACGGAATGGTCGTCGGCAAGGTCACGCCGCCGGCGGCCCTGTTCGTCGCCTACGTCGCGCTCGCCACCCCACCGACATCGGGGCTCCTCCTGGTGGCCGCCGCGAGCGTCGTCGCGTCGACGCTCGGGCAGTGGACGCTCTACCGCGGGTTCAACGAGGAGAGCCCCGAGTTCTTCGGCATCCGACGGCGCGTCCCGTACGTCGATCGGATCCCGCTCGTGGTTCGGAGCGGGGTCGGCGAGCGGCGGATGGCGTTCGTCACCCGCAACTTCGACCGCTTCGGCGGGGCCGCGCTCTGTCTCACCAACGCGGTGCCGCTCGTACGAAACCTGATGAGCATCCCGGCCGGGCTGAGCCGGTACCCCGTCGGACGGTTCCTCGCGTTCTCGGCCGTCGGGAACACGATCTACCTGGCGGCGCTGATCGCGATCGCGTTCGGCCTCCTCGAGACGGCGCGGTTCCTCCCCGTTCCGTAGAACCTTCAGCCGAGGAGCCGGAGGAGACCGATCATCGAGACGAGGCCGACGCCGATCCCCCCGACCAGTTCGGGCCGACCACGCCCCGACAGCCCCGAGCCGTACTCGACGCCCGCCGGGAGGAACTCCACGACCACGAGGTAGACGAGCGCTCCGGCGGCGAACCCGAAACTGAGCGGGAGCAGCGTCTCGACGGAGGTGACGAAGACGTAGGCGAAGACGGCCCCGATCGGCTGCGGGAGCCCCGAGAAGACCGCCCAGCCGACGACCTTCCACCTCGCCATCCCGGCGGCGACGAGCGGGATCGCGATCGCGAGGCCCTCGGGTACGTTCAGGATCGAGACGGCCACGCTCACGAACACCGCCAGCGCGGGCAGTTCCCACCCGAGGAAGGCCAGGCTCCCCTCGCCGTCGAGGCCGAGATCGGCGAAGGCGACGCCGACCGCGATCCCCTCCGGCAGGCTGTGTAGCGTCAGGACGCCGACGGTGAGCACGAGCGTGGCCGGGTCGACCGTCGACGACGTGGCCGTCCGCGGGCTGAACTCGACGCTCGCGACGAGGTGGTCGGCGGCGAGGACGAACAGGACGCCCGCGGCGAACCCCAGTCCGACCGAGAGCGGGTCCCCCTCGGCGAGACCCTCTCCCACGAGCCCGAAGACGGAGACGGAGAGCAGGATCCCGACGGCGAGCCCCCAGAGGACGACGATCGCCCGATCGCTGATCTCGTCGACGAGGAAGAACGGGAGGACGCCCAGCCCCGTCGCGAGGCCCGTCAGCAGCCCGACGGCGAAGACGAGAAGCAGATCGGCGAGGGGTGTCATCGGTCCTGGCTTCTCCCCCGGGACGAACGACGTTTTCGGTTCCCCGGTGAGATCCCCGACAGCTAAGGGAAACGGCGGTGTAGCCCCGCGCATGGCACTCTCCGTCGGCGTCCTCGGCTACCGGTTCATGGGAAAAGCCCACGCGAACGCGCTCGCGCGCCTCCCGATGTTCTTCCCCGACGCACCCGAGGTTTCCCGCGACGTGTTGGTCGGTCGTGACGAGGAGGCCCTGGCGGAGGCGGCCGACCGTCTCGGCTTCGAGCGGACGGAGACCGACTGGGAGGCGGCGATCGAGGCGGTCGACGTCTTCTACAACCTCGGGCCGAACCACGTCCACGCGGAGCCGTCGATCGCCGCGCTCGAGGCGGACGTGCCCACGTTCTGCGAGAAGCCACTCGCGCCCACCCTGGACGAGGCCGAACGGATGGCGGCGGCAGCCGAGAGCACGGACGTCCCCGCCGGCTGTGCGTTCAACTACCGGTTCGTCCCGGCGATCCAGTACGCGAAGGGGCTGATCGAGGCGGGCGAGATCGGCGAGATCCGCCACGTCCGGGGGCGGTACCTCCAGGACTGGCTGGTCGATCCAGAGGCGGAGTGGTCCTGGCGGAACGACAGCGAACTGGCCGGAAGCGGCGCGCTCGGCGACCTCGGCTCGCATACGATCGACCTCGCACGTTTCCTCGTCGGCGATACGGCCGGGGAGATCGAGCGGCTCTCCGGTCACCTGGAGACGTTCGTCGAGGAGCGCCCGACCGGCGACGGCGAGACCCGCCCGGTGACCGTCGACGACGCCTACACCGCCCAGGCACGGTTCGAAAACGGCGCGGTCGGGAGCTTCGAGGCCACCCGGTTCGCGACCGGACACAAGAACGACCACACGGTCGAGATCCACGGCTCGGAGGGAAGTCTGAAATTCTCGCTCGAACGGCTGAACGAACTCGAGGTGCTCACGGGCGACGACCGGGGCTACCAGACCGTGCTGGTGACCGACGAGTCGGATCCGTACGTCGACCACTGGTGGCCGCCGGGCCACGTCGTCGGCTGGGAGCACACGTTCGTCCACGAGAACTACGAGTTCCTCTCGGCCGTCGCGGAGGGGGGCGAGTTCTCCCCGAGTTTCGCCGACGGACTGGCCGCCCAGCGCGTCATGGACACTATCGAACGCAGCGACGCGCGCGGCGAGTGGGTCGCCCTCCGAGAGGGATCGTCGTAGGGACTCGGTTCCCCCGACCCCGAACCGAACGATACCGGTGACCTGTACCCCCGAGAGTAGCGCTCGACTACGACGGTCCCTACAGGGGTCGACACAAGAGGCACTCCGCGGGGCGACGGAATCAGTGATCACTCCCGATCGGACCGCGAGACGCGACAGGATCGCCGTTCGAGAAGGGGGGTGAGGGTAACGAAGACCGACAGGCTCAGCCCACCGACCCGTGCGGAGTCGTCCTCGTCGAGGCGATCCAGCGTCCGGTGAAACCAGAAGGGACCCGCCCAGGGACACCGGTGAAACCGCCGTAACAGCGGATGCGGGAGGGGTTTCGCCGCGTCGGGGAGCAGTGCCCAGATGCCGCCGAGGAGTACCAGTGTTCTGGGGGTGGGACACGGCGGGAGGAGGGCGACGAGGACCGCTGTCGCGGTCGCACCGACGCTGAAATGGGTGATCCCCTGTGACGTGGGTTTCGTGGCTCTACGTCGCCACTCGGCTTTACCAACGTCGTTCGCTCCGGACGTACTCGGGAGCGGTCGGTCCGGGGCCTCGACGTGGAGACCGGACGGCTCGCGGTCGGGTCAGTCGAGGAACTCCACCAACAGGTCGTTCACCTCGGCCGGCCGGTCGGCCTGGACCCAGTGGGTCGCCTCCTCGAACCGCTCGACGCGGAGGTTCGGCACCCACTCCTCCAGCCCTTCGGTGAGCCGCGGCGAGAGCGCGACGTCGTTCATCCCCCAGATGAGGAGCGTCTCGGTAGCTATCTCGCCGCCCGTCGAGACCCACTCGGGGTCGGACTCGCGTCCCGGGATCAGTTGGTTCGGGAGCTCACGGAGCGTCCCCCGACCAGTCGCGCGGTAGTAGTCGATCGCCGCGGCGAGCGCGCCGGGTCGCGCGAGCGCCGCCTCGTACCGTTCGACGTCACGGTCGCTGAACGCCCCCGGGAGGGCGTCCTCGCTCACCGCCGACTCCACGAGCCGGTAGTTCCCGAGACTGAACGCGAGTTCCGGGAGGAGGGGAAGCTGGAAGAAGAAGGCGTACCAGGAGCGTCTCAACTGGTCGGCCGTCCGAAGCTCGCGCTCGAACGCCTTCGGGTGTGGCGCGTTCAGGACCGCGAGCCGATCGATCACCTCGGGATGGCGCGCCGCGAGTTCCCACGCGATCACCCCGCCCCAGTCGTGACCGACGACGTGGGCCCGGCCGTCCATCCCCTCGATCAGGTCCCGGATATCCCTCACGAGTTCGCCGATCCGGTAGCTCGCGAGGCCAGGGGGTTTCTCCGATCGGTTGTAGCCCCGGAGGTCGGGCGCGACGACACGGAATCCAGCGTCGGCGAGCGCGGGGATCTGCTCGCGCCAGGCGTACCAGAACTCGGGGAAGCCGTGGAGACAGAGGACGAGCGGGCCGTCGCCGGCCTCCACGTAGTGCAGTCTGACGCCGTTTGCGATCGTCTCGTCGTGGTGCCACGGTCCCTCGATCGGGCGGTCTCCGACCGGTCGTTCGTCCATATCCACAGTTCGGCCGCGCGGCGAATAGGGGTACCGACGACCGGACCGGTTTTGCCCCCGCACGTCCCCCGTCCGCACATGACACGAGGAGACAGGGTGACGGTCGTCGGCGCGGGCGCGATGGGCGGCGGGCTGGCCACACACTTCGCGCTCTGCGATCGCCCGGTGGCGCTCGTCGACCACCGGGAGTCGAACCTCGAGGACGCCCGGAGACGGATCGAAGATGCCATCGACGTCCTCCGCGAGACGGGCGTCACCGAGCGCGAGGCCGGGGAGGTGCTCGCGGGAATCGAGTTCACGCTCGAACTGGGGGACGCCGTCGAGGAGAGCGAGCTCGTCCTCGAGACCGTCTCCGAGGACCTGGCGATCAAGCACGCCGTGTTCGAGCGGATAGGGGAAGCGGCTCCCGACGACGCGATCCTCGCCTCGAACACCTCCAGCATCCCGATCACGCGGATCGCGGCGGGGGTCCCCGACCACGCCGATCGGGTCGTCGGCTGTCACTGGTGGTACCCGCCGTACCTGCTCGACCCGGTCGAGGTGGTGCGGGGGGAGGAGACGAGCGAGGAGACGGTCGAGCGGACGCGCGAGTTCGTCGAGTCGGTCGGGAAGGAGTCGATCCTGGTCGAGCGCGACGTCCCGGGGTTCGTCTGGAACCGGGTGCAGTTCGCGGTGGTCCGCGAGTGTCTCCACATCGTCGAGGAGGGCGTCGCGAGCGCGGAGGACGTGAACCGGGCGATCCGCGACGGCTACGCCCGGCGCACCTCCGTTATCGGTCCGCTGGAGACGATGGACCTCGCGGGACTCGACCTCTTTCGAACGATCGCCGCCGACCTCTACCCCGAACTGAGTTCGCCAGCGGAGCCGAACCCGATCCTCGACGAGCGCCTCGAGGAGGGCCGGAACGGCGTCGAGAGCGGCGCGGGCATCTTCGAGTACGATCGGTCGGCCGAGTCGGTCGCCCGCGCGCGCGACGAACGGCTGGCCGCGCTCGCACGGCTTCACTCTGGGTTCGGTTCCGAGGAGGAGCCGTGAGCCTGCACGCTCCGGGCGGGTGGCTATGCGTCGGAGGGTCGAACCGAGAGCCATGACGAAGGTAGCGGTCACCGGTGCGGCCGGGAACGTCGGCCAGCAGGCGATGGCGGCGCTCTCCGAGCACGACGTGACGCCGATCACCCACAGCGAGCACGACGACCTCGACAGCGTCGTCTGCGACGTGACCGAGTCCGAGGAGGTGAGGGAGGTCCTCGCCGGACACGAGGTCGTCGTCCACCTCGCGGCGAACCCCTCGCCGCGGGCCGAGTGGGGGGCGGTAAAGGAGGTGAACGTCGAGGGTGCGTACAACGTCTACGAGGCGGCCCTCGAGAACGGGCTGGAGAGGGTCGTCTTCGCGAGCACGAACCACGTCACGCACATGGCGAACGCGGCCGATCCGGCCGATCCGGAATCGCTGGTCGAACGGCCCTCGGTCGTCTCGCCGGACGATCCACCGCGACCGGACTCCTACTACGGCGTGAGCAAGGTCGCGGGCGAGGCGCTCGGGGCCTACTACGCGGACCGGTACGGGATCGAGGTGATCGACCTCCGGATCGGCTGGCTGATGGACGAGGCCGGTCTCGAGGAGACCCAGGACGAGGGCGAGGCACGTGCCAGGTACGCCCGGGCGATGTGGCTGAGCCCCCGGGACTGCCGCGACGCGATCGAACGCGCGGTGCGGGTCCCGATCGACCGGACGCCGCTCACCGTGAACGTCGTCTCCGCCAACGCCGACAGATACCTCTCGCTCACCGAGACGCTCCAGGGGATCGGCTACCGGCCGCGGGACGACGCGGCAGCGGTCCTCGACGCATCCTGATCGCATTTCGTGGTTCGCCACCCATTGATCTGCGGGATCGCATTTCGCTGACTCATATATTCCATAATCGATATATTTCGTGCGAGCGTGAAATGGTGGGTACATACGTAGCAAACGGCAACTCCCGCCAGTCGACACGGGATCGGTTGATCCTCCCGAGTGGCCAACAGCAGATCGGTATCGTCTATTTGGCCTCGCCCGTCGTGTTCGCTGGAAACAGGTAGGGGTGTTACTCTCCCGGTGGCTCGATGGCACCGAGTTGTATCAGGAGCCCCATCACGTCGTTTTGGGCCCAGGACTCGACGAACTGCCCGTCTTCGATTCGGTGGATGTGGTGGCCCTCTACCACGGCCTCCCCCGTCGCTTCGACCCCCATGAACCCGCCTTCGTGGGTCCCGGTCGCCCGGTCTCGTCTGACCACCATGTCGCCCTCGGCGA
>SKWB01000191.1 GCA_007129135.1 Halococcaceae archaeon
ACATCGCCTCGCTCGCGAGTTCGGAGAGCGACTCCTCGTTCCGTCGATCGGCCGCGATCAGGTCGGGGAGCTCGACGATCCCCTCGATCTCGTCGAGGCGCTCTTTGTACACCGGAATCCGATCTCTGCCCTCCTCGACACAGACGTCGATCGCCTCGCTCACGCTCGCCTCGGCGGGAATCGCGACGATCTCGAGACGCGGGACCATGATCTCCTTCGTGATCCGGTTCCGGAACTGGAAGACGCCACGGAGCATCTCCCGTTCCTCCTCCTCGATGATCCCCTCCCGCTCGCCGGTGTCGATCATCTGCTGGATCTCGTCGCGGGTGACGTAGGGGCTCTCGAGTTCGCCCGTACTCCCGGTGACGCGGTTGACGAGCCGGGTGAGCCGGTCGAAGACGACGACCAGCGGGTACATCAGGTACTCCGAGAGCTTGAGCGGGCGTGCGATCCGCCGTGCCCAGGACTCGGTGTGTTCGACGGCGTAGGACTTCGGGGCGCTCTCGCCGAACAGCAGGACGAGCGCGGTGATCCCGAAGGTGGCGACGAGCACCGACTGTGCCGGCGGGAGGTGGTACGCGAGCACCGTCGTCGCGATCGAGGACATCGCGATGTTGACGACGTTGTTGCCGACGAGGATCGTGACGAGCAGGCGGTGGGGGTCGGCCTTCAACGCCTGGACGAGTTCGGCACCGGGCAGTCCCTCGGCGACCATCGCGTCCACTTTGTGGTCGCCGAGCGAGAACATCGCGATCTCGGATGAGGAGAAGAACCCGGAGAGCGCGATCAGCACGACGACCGCGAGCGAGCCCGCGATCGTGATGGTGTCCTCGGTTACCTCGAAGCCGAAGACCGCGGTGGCCGCCACCGAGAGCGAGAGAGCCGACGTGAGCGTCATTCGTCACAGTAGAGCGCCCCGGGACTAACCCTTTCCGTGATCGGTGGCTTCTTCCCCGCGTTCGACTCACCATCCGCCGTGGCAGTCAGTTTCGACCTCTTCGGAACGCTCGTCTCGGTCGAGCAGACCGATCCGACCCGGGAGATCGCCGAGGGACTCCGCGTTCGTGGCGTTCCCGTGCCGGAGGACTGGGCAGAGGCCTACGGCGAGCGTCACGTCGACGCGCCCGACGGTGCGGAGGTCCCGCTCCCGGCACACGTCGCGTCGGCGCTTCGCTCGCGCGACATCGAGTTCGACGCACACCTCGTGCGACGGGCGGTCGTCGCCGCGTTCGACCCGGAGGTCGAGACCCGAGACGGTGCGAGGGAGGCGGTCGAAGCCGCCGGTCGGTCCGGAGCCGTCGGGCTCCTCTCGAACTGTTCGGTGCCGGAACTCGTCCCCCGGGTACTGATCCGCTCGGAACTCGATCGCGACGCGTTCGACGCCGTGGTCACCAGCATCGGCTGTGGCTGGCGAAAGCCCCACCCGGAGGCGTTTCGCTCGGTCGCGGAGGCGCTCGGCTGCGGGGTGACGGAGCTGGTTCACGTGGGCGACTCACACCGCGCGGACGGCGGAATCGAGGCCTGTGGCGGTCGGTTCCTTCCGGTCGACGAGTACCCGCTCGCCGAACTCCCCGACCTGCTCACCCGGGAGGCCCCGTAGTGCCCGCGTGGGCGAGCCTCGCGGTTCTCCTCGCCCTCGCCCTCGAGTGGACGCTCCGCGAGCCGCCCGAACGCGTGCATCCGGTGGCCTGGCTCGGACGGCTCGTGGCTCCGCTCGACCGCGAGTGGCGGTATCCGGGAGCGAGCGGACTCCTCGTCGCGCTCGTGGTTCCGGTTCTCGTCGGTGGTGTCGTCTACCTCTCGGTCGCGCTCGCGGGAACCGCACACGTCGCCCCGGCTTCGATCCTCGCGGGTCTGGTCCTCTTCTCTTCGAGCAGCCTCCGAATGCTCACGGGGAGCGCGAGCGAGGTGGTCGAGGCGAGCGAACCCGACCCCGAGCGCGCCCGCGAGGCGTTGCTCGCCCTCGTCGGCCGCGAGCGGGACGACCTCTCGTCCGGGGAGATGCGAAGCGCAGCGATCGAGAGCGCGGCCGAGAACCTCGCGGACGGGCTGGTCGCCCCCCTCCTCGCGTTCGGGATCGCCGCGAACGTCTCGCTCCCGCTCGCGGCGGCGGCCGCCGCGTGGGTGAAGGCGGTGAACACGCTCGATTCGACCCTGGGGTATCCCGACAAACCTCACGGGACGGCGAGCGCACGCCTCGACGACCTCGTCATGTTCGTCCCCGCACGGGTCGCGTCCCTCCTACTGGCGCTCGCCGCCCGCTCGCCCGACCCGCTGCTCGACGCCCGCCGGTGGGCGCGAGAGCCCGCCTCGCCGAACTCGGGCTGGCCGATGGGGACGCTCGCTGGTGCGCTCCACGTCAGGCTCGAGAAGCCGGGTGCGTACGTCCTCAACCCGGTTGCCGACCTCCCGACCGTCGAGGAGGCTCGTCGTGGGGTACGACTCGTCACGGTCGCCGGCCTGCTCGCCTACCTGCTCGCGGGGGTGTTCGCGTGGGGCTGAGCGAGGGGACGGAGGCGCTCCGCGGGGCGTTCGGTTTCCTCACGAGGATACCGATCGGACACGACGAGGACGACTGGGAGGCGTTCCGGAACACACCCACCGCGTTCGTGCTCGTGGGCTACCCCGTCGGCGCGCTGGTCTCGCTCTCGCT
>SKWB01000040.1 GCA_007129135.1 Halococcaceae archaeon
CTACCAGTCGAGTTCTCCCGGTACGCCATCGACGAACGGTTGCTCTACCCAGCCCCGATCGTGCGGCGTCGCGTAGGCGAACTCGAACGTGTACCTCGAGATCTTCCAGTCGCCGTCCACCCGTCGGAAGTCGATCTCGTACGTACCCTGTATCCAGACCGCCCGTCCGTCGCCGGTGATCGACGGGATCTCCGCGTACCACTTGCCCGTGGCTTCGTCGCCGTCGACGTCGACGATGGGATTCGAGCGCATGTGCCTGGTGAAGAGGAGTTCGTCCTCCCAGATCTCCCTCGCCACCTCCTTGAAGGCGTCCTTCCCTTCGGTTCTCCCCAGCGGACCGGCGTCGTAGACGACGTCGTCGGTGCAGAACGTATCGATGACGTCGTCCGAATCCACCCGTTCGTCGGTCAGGTAATCCCACTCGTAGACGAGTTCTTCGATCGCGTCTTTGTCCAGTAGCGCCCGTAGTTCACTCGGAACTGCGTCTGCCATCGGTGGTTCGACCTCCCGTCCGCTTCGTGAACGACTCGCATAGAGTCATCGCATGAAAATCCCGCAGGGGGTGCACGAGGACTCGCCCCCTGACAGCTCTATCGATCGGTGATCGATACCCGCCGTGTGTCTCTGACGACTCCTCACGGCTCGTACGGACCGTTGTGACGGTTTACCACGGGGCCGTATCAGGCCTGGGAGGCCGCCCGTCCGGGACGAATGCGGCGGCAGCACGCTCTCCGTAGACCTCGATCGGATCGCCGGCGAGCGCGCGGCGGGGAGAGCCGTGGACGGCTCGGTCTGCCATGTCCGTCGTAATGGACGCGTTCGCCACATCAGGGGTGCGATCGGCACCGGTGAGGGAGCGGGCTACCGGCTGTCCCACGGTGTGGGACAGTTCCCGAGGCGTAGGTATAGGTGCGTCAGGACCGATCGTTCGAACGTAAGCCAGGCCCGGGGGGTTCCGTCGTGTCAGGTGCCTCTGCGTACCCCCGCCCCTGGCTTACCCGCTCCTCTGGCGAGGCGCGGTCGGGGCTCCCGACCGCGGCGGATTACTCACTGCAGCAGCCGTCCACCACCCTCGGTCTCGGGGAAGAGCTTTCCCGGGTTCAGCGTGTCCGTCGGGTCGAGCGCCCGCTTGATCGCGCGCATCGTCTCGACGGTCGCCGAGCCGTGTTCGGGTTCGAGGTACTTCTGTTTCCCCTGGCCGATGCCGTGTTCGCCCGTCGCCGTCCCGCCCAGCTCGATCGCCCGGCGGACGACCTTCTCGTAGACGGCCTCACAGCGCGCGAGGTGTTCCGGATCGTCGAGGTCCGCGAGGACCGTGTAGTGGAGGTTGCCGTCGCCGGCGTGGCCGAAACACGGCACCAGGAGGTCGTGGTCCCTGCCCAGCTCGGAGGCGTACCGGACGATCTCAGGGTAGCGACTGATCGGGACGGTGATGTCGCCTGGGTGGATCGGTTCGAGGTCCTCCCTGTAGTTCGACTCGGCGAACGCGAGCTCCTTCCGGGCCCGCCAGAGGTCGTCCATCTCCGCCTCGCTCTCCGCGATCTCGAAGCGCTCGACCTCGTGGGACTCGAAGACCGCCCTGCAGAACTCTACCTCCCGGTCGATCCCGTGGTTCGCGTGGAATTCGAGGAAAACCAGCGGGCGTTCGGGGAGGTCGACGTCGAGGTGGGCGTTGGCCATCCGCGCGGTGAGCGAATCCAGCAGCTCGATCTTCGCCACGTCGACGCCCGACTGGATCGCGTCGGTGATCGCCTCCGTGGCGCTGTCGAGCGAGCCGAAGACCGCCCGCCCACCCCGGATCTGCTCCGGTCGACCGGCGAGCCGAAGCGTCGCCTCGGTAATAACGCCGAGCGTGCCCTCGCTCCCCACGAGCAGGTCCTTCAGGTTGTAGCCACTGGAGCTCTTCTTCGCCCGCGAGCCACCCGAAATGACGCTCCCATCGGCGAGCACCGCTTCTACCCGCAGCGTCCAGTCGCTGACCTCGCCGTACTTCACCGTCTGCATCCCGCTCGCGTCGGTCGCGATCATCCCCCCGACCGTCGATATCTCGCCCGAGGAGGGAAGCGGCGGGAAGAAGAGGCCGTCGCGGGCGACGTGTTCGTCCACTGCGGAGCCGAAGACGCCCGGCCCGACGTCGATCTGGAGGTCCTCGGGTCGGTAGTCGAGGACGGAGTTCATCCGGGTGAGGTCGAGGCTGATCCCGCCGTGGGCCGGGACGGCGTTTCCCTCAAGGCCCGTCCCCGCGGCGTAGGGCGTGACGGGCACCTCGTGGTCCGTCGCGGCGGCGAGCACGACCGAGACGTCGTCGGTGCCCTCCGGCCAGACGACCGCGTCCGGGGTGCGCGCGCCGCCGCGCTTCTCGGCACCCCAGTCGGCGGCGCGCTCCTCGCGGCGGGACGCCTCGAACGAGACCTCGCCTGCGAGGCCGAGATCCGACAGAAACGAGCAGTCGATCGTCATGCGCTACCGTGGGGAAGGGCGACCCATGAACGTTTCCGATACCCGATCGGCTAGCGGACCGCCCGCGTGGCCTCGCGGATGATCGAGAGCGCCTCCTTCAGCTCCTCGGTGCCCGTGGCGTAGGAGAGACGGGCGTGGCCCGCACCGTTCGCGCCGAACGCCTCGCCGGGGACGACGATCACCCC
>SKWB01000047.1 GCA_007129135.1 Halococcaceae archaeon
ACAGCCCCTCCATCCCAGACCGACCACGGCTCGACCTCGACCCCGAGATGTCCGAGGGCGAACGGCTGGCGGTCCTGGAGGACCACTACGTCGAACTCGTCCGGATCCGCGATCAGCTCGAAGATCGCCTCTCGGATACGACGGGTCGGAAGGACTCGCTTCGCGACCACGTCGACCAGCTCGAACGCGAGAACAGCGCGCTCAAGACCGCCTCGCTCTACATCGCGACGATCGAGGAGCTGCTCGACGAGGGCGCGATTATCAAACAGCACGGCACCAACCAGGAGGTGCTGACGGAGGTCACCCCCTCGCTCGCGGGGGACGTCGAGTCGGGTGACCGCGTCGCGATCAACGACTCGTTCGGCATCGAGCGGATCCTCGACGCCGAGACCGACGCCCGCGCGCAGGCGATGCAGATCGACCACCGTCCGACGGTGTCCTACGCCGACATCGGCGGGATCGACGACCAGATCCGCGAGGTCCGCGAGGCGGTCGAGGAGCCGCTCGTCAACCCCGAGCAGTTCGAGGCCGTCGGCATCGAACCCCCGGGCGGCGTGCTGCTCTACGGCCCGCCGGGAACCGGGAAGACGATGCTCGCCAAGGCGGTCGCGAACGAGACCGACGCGACGTTCATCAAGATGGCCGGCTCCGAACTCGTCCAGAAGTTCATCGGCGAAGGGTCGCGACTGGTGCGGGACCTCTTCGCGCTCGCGCGCAGCCACGAGCCGGCGATCGTCTTCATCGACGAGATCGACGCGATCGCCTCCAAGCGGACCGAGTCGAAGACCTCGGGCGACGCCGAGGTCCAGCGGACGATGATGCAGCTCCTCTCGGAGATGGACGGCTTCGAAGAGCGCGGCGAAGTGCGACTGATCGCCGCGACTAACCGCTTCGACATGCTCGATCCCGCGATCTTGCGACCCGGCCGGTTCGACCGGCTCATCGAGGTGCCCGATCCCGAACTAGAGGGACGTCGCGAGATCCTGCGGATCCACAGCAGCGAGATGAACGTCGCGGAGGGCACCGACTTCGAATCGATCGCCGAGGAGACCGAGGGATTCAGCGGCGCGGAGCTAGAGAGCCTCTGTACGGAGGCGGGGATGTTCGCGATCCGTGACGACCGCACGACGGTCGAACAGGCCGACTTCGAGGCCGCCTACGAGAAGATCGCGAACGAGGCCGAGGAGACCGACGCCCACTACTACGTCCACTGACCGGCGGCCCGTTTCTCACCCGAGAGGGCTCTCGTACGACGAACCGCAACCGATTACCCGCCCGATAGCCGAGGGCTCACCATGGGGACGATCCGGGTGGTCTGGGGGCGTGCCAGCGCGCCGACGGCGATGGCGGCCTACGACGCCGCACTCGCCGACGCGGGCATCGAGAACTACAACCTCGTGAGCGTCTCCTCCGTGATCCCCGCCGAGGCGACCGTCGAGGCGGTCGGCACCGCCCCCGACCTCGGTCCGGTCGGGGACGTCCTCACCGTGGTCGAGGCGCGCGCGACGAGTTCAGAGGGGTCGGTGAGCGCGGCGCTCGCGTGGGCGGAGAGCCGCGAGGGCCCGGGGCTGTTCTACGAGGCGGGGGGCGAGTTCGACGAGGCGACGGCACGCGAGCGGGTCGAACGAGGGATCGAGGCGGGCCAGGAGTTACGGGAGTGGACGTTCGAGAAGCCCTCGGTCCTCACCCAGTCCGCGGAGCCGGCGGGCGAACACGCCTGCGCGGTCGTCCTCGCGGTCTACGGGCGGGGTCGGTCGCCGTTCTGAGCGGGCTCGAAACCCCTCGGATCGACCGACGGGTTTTTCGATACGGGACCCCTACCGCCGAGTGACTCGTTCTCATGCACGGAAACACGCCGCACGCCGGCTCACGGGGGACGACCGACGCGGGACAGCGAGCGACCGCGGACGTCCCCGACCTGTCGCCCGAACAGAAACGTGTCCTCCAGCACGACGCCGCACGTATCGCGCACGCGGTCCGGGACTACCTCCCACAGGAGTACGTCGTCGGCTCGGACGTCGGCCAGGGGATGGGTGGACCGGAGGCGACCGTCGCCGTCCAGCCACCCGCCGGGGACGTCGTGAGCGCCGGCTTCGCGCCGAACCCGGACGGAGCGCCGACGGTGAGCGACGAGGACAGGGACGAGGTCGCCCGCGGACTCGCCGCGAGCGCCGCCTGGCAGGTCAAACGTACGGTCGGCTCCTCCTTCACGCCCGCCGGGCGCTGATGCGGACGCTCTCGCTCTCGACACGCGATCGCGAGGCGATGATCGACCACGCTCGAGCGGGCGCGCCGAACGAGGTCTGTGGCGTCCTCGGTGGCCGTCGCGAGGGGAGGGAGACGGTGGTCGAGAGCGTGGTCCCAGTTCCGAACGTCGCGAGCGAACCGCGACGGCGATACGAACTCGACGCCGAGGCGCTGTTCGCGGCGATCGAAGGGATCGAGGGGCAGGGGGTGGCGGTCGTCGGCTTCTACCACTCGCACCCGGTCGGCCCCGCGGAACCGAGCGCGACCGACCGGGAGCGGGCGACCTGGCCGGATCGCTCCTACGTGATCGCCTCGCTCGACGACCCGGTCTCGCTCTCCTCGTGGCAATGGGACGGCGAGCGCTTTCGCGAGGAGCGGATCGAGTCGGTCGCGTAGGCGTGGTCCGGATATATACCGCTTCGCGGTCGACTAGCGAACCATGTGGCGTCTCACCGCCGAGAACACGAACTCGCTCGCCCACCGAGTCGCCTCGGACACGCTCGTCTTCTCGTGTCGACATTGCGAGCACGGCGAGGTCGTCCTGACCGATATGATCGAGGAGCCAGCAGGCGGTTGTTCGGAGTGCGACGCGCGCTACGAACTCTACGTGGACGAACACCGGTCGTGACCCTCTTTATGAGACGAGCCCTCTAGCCTGGCTATCACCTCCCTCCGAGGGTGCTCTCCCCCCGACCCAGCCGTTTCGACTCGAACTCGTCCCGTGTGAGCGGTAGCCACGATCTCGTCCTCGCTCCTGCTCCGGATTCGGGGCGTCCCGGTCGCCGACGAACCTCTCCGGCCTTCCACTCGAAACCGTGGGTCGGGCTTCCCTCTGGCGTCAGACATACATCCGGTATCCGAGACGTCACGACCCCGGATCGCACGTCCTCCCCTCCGATCACCGATCCGTACCTGTGGCCGGCCGTCGGATACCGCTGTCGGCGTCAGTCCTTCGGCTCGTCCGGCCGGCGCGAGAGGCGGTCGAACCGACGACGCGCGGACTCGCGACGCTCGGCGGTCGCGGTCGGATCGTGCTCGATCCCCTCGATCTCGCCGCCGCTCAGCGTGACCCGGCAGACACTCCCGCCGGTGACCCGGTCGGGGAGGGTGTCGGCGTCGGCGTGGAGCTCCTCGATCGGCTTCCCGTCGGACTCGACGATCACCACCGCGATACCCTCCTCGATCCGATCGACCACTCCGGTGTACCGACCGTCGTCGATCACGCGATCACCCCCACGGACGGGGCGAGGGGGGCGCTCCCGTGGCCGGTCGCGGCTGTCGGGGCGGTGGGCGCTTCGATCGTCGCCTCCGGCTCGTCGCGTATCTCCGCCGGATCGGTCGTCGCCTCGGTCTCGGTCTCGATGGCGAGCTCCGAGCCGTCGCTCTCGATCACGACCGTCCCGTGCACGCCGGTCCAGTAGGTCTCGACCTCCCGGTCGGCGAACGCCTCCAGAACCTCGTCGTGCGGGTGGCCGTACTGGGACTCGTAGGCGGAGGAGATCAGCGCGACCTCCGGCTCGACCGTGTCGAGGAACGCGGGCGTCGAACTCGTCGAACTCCCGTGGTGGCCGGCGTGGTAGACGTCCGCGGCGAGCGCGTCGCCGTGGTCGTCGACCATCCGCGTCTCGGCGTTCTCCTCCGCGTCGCCGGTGAGCAGGAAGCTCGTCTCCCCGAACGCCAGGTGTACCGAGAGGCTGTTGTAGTGGAGGTCCTCGGGCCGGTCGCTCTCCGCGGGCGGGTTCACCACCGTCACGTCGATGCCCTCCATCGGGATCTCGTCGCCCTCCTGGGCGTCGATCAGGTCCACGTCGTACTCCTCGACCGCGTCGAGGTACCTGTCGTAGGTCGCGGAGGTGTGGGGTACGCCCGAGTCCCACGCCTGACCGATCCCCTCGCCCTCGGTCTCGAAGTGCTCGATCACCGCGGCGTGGCCGCCGATGTGGTCGGCGTGGGCGTGCGTCGCCACGAGGTAGTCGATCCGGTCGATCCCCTCCCCCTCGAGATACTCGATCACTTCCGAGCCGTCCTGTCGCCAGTCGCCGGTGTCGATCAGCATCGTCTCCCCACCCGGCCCGACGATCAGCGTGGCGTCGGCCTGCCCGACGTCGATCGTGTGCACTTCGAGGGAGCCGTCGACCGCGTCGGTCTCCTCGTCGTCCGTGTCGGACTCGGTGTCGTCGCCGGATTCCGTCTCGTCGTCCGTGTCGGACTCGGTCTCGTCGTCCGATTCCGTCCCGTCGTCCGAGCTATCGGGACTCGCCTCGGTCTCCTCGTCGCTCTCGTCCGCGGCGTCGTCACCTTCGTCGTCAGCCGTGTCGTCGGCCTCGTCCTCCACGTCGTCGGTCTCGTCGGGCACGTCCGTCTCGGTCTCCCCGTCGTCTCCGACTCCGCCGCCGACACAGCCGGCGACCGCCACGCTGAGGACGACGAGCAGAACGAGGAGCTGTCGGCGCATACCCGTCGGAGGGCTCGAGCGCGTGTATAGCTTCAGATATCTATTCTCTCTATAGAGTATTCGCGTGATACGACCGGTCCGGCTCTCACTTGCCCCAGAACGGGTCGCGCTTTCGGCGCTTGTCGAGGTAGATCGAGAGCACCTCGCGCTCGTCGGCGGGGAGGTCGGTCGCGAGCTCCTGTTCGAGGATCTTCGCGTGTTTCTCGGGCAGTTCGATCCAGAGCTCGTCGCCCTCGTCGATCTGGCGTCCGACCGTCGGCCCGTCGATGGCGACGCTCACCCGATCGCCGCGGGTCGCGACGCCGACGTCCTCGCCCTGTTCCTGAATCCCGTTGATCTCGCCGACGCGCTCGGGCTCCTGGCCCTCGAACAGCGCGACCTTCGCGTTCGTCTTGATCCGTCCGCCGAGCACCTCGACGCCGACCACTGCCGGGTTGTTCTGACGGAAGACGTGATCGCGGAGGATCCGGAACCGACCCGGCCGGGCGATCTTCTCGAGCACCGTCTCCTGCTGGGAGCGCGCTCGTTCGGTGACGAACTCGTCGTACTCCTCGACGAGCTGGTAGATCACCTGGTCGTCGAACAGCCGGACCTCGGACTCATCCAGCGAGCGCTCGGCGTCGGCCAGCACGTCCACGTTGAACCCGAGGATGACGCGGTGGGAGGGGTCGTTCGCGGTGGACGCGATCGTCACGTCACGGGGGGCGACGTCGCCGACCTCCGCGCGCATGATCGGCACCTCCGCCTCGCGGAGCGCGTCGGCCATCGCCTCCAGGCTCCCGAGCGTGTCGGCTTTGACGACGACGCCCTCCTCCTCGGTGCCGACGTCGATCTCCGCGAGTTCGGCTTCGACCTCCGCGACCACGTCCTCGAGCGGGCGGTCGCGCACGACGCGGACCGGCGCGCCGGCCATCGCGGTGTCGAGATCCGGCGCGGCGATCTTCAGCCCCGCCGCCGCGGTCACCGACTCGACCCGCTCGAACCGGTTCTCGGTCCTGATCTCCGCGAGCGGGCGCGGCTGGAGCAGCGCGCGCACGTCGGTGACGATCGGGTCGTCGAGCCCCCCGACGACGATCGTCTCGTCCTCCCTCACGGTGCCGTCGTAGAGCACCACGTCGAGCGTCGTCCCGAAGCCCTTCTCGTCTTTCACCTCGAGGACCGTTCCGGCTCCGGGTCCGGCGACGTCGATCTCCATCTCGGTCTTCATATACCGTTGAGAAAGGCCCATCAGAACCGTGAGCAGGTCGGGGATCCCCTCGCCCGTCTCGGCGCTCACCGGGACGACCCCGACGTTGCCCTGGAAGTCCGTCACCCGCCAGTAGAGGTCGGCGGAGAAGCCCATGTCGCTCAGGTCGCCGATGATCTCGTAGAGACCCTCGTCGAGGCGTCGTCTCGTTCGCTCGCTCTGGGACTCGTAGGTCCCCTGGATCGGGGCGTTCTCCGTCGGGTTCCACCCCGGTGTCGTGTCCACCTTGTTCGCCGCGACAATAAAGGGCGTCTGGGAGTTCTTGAGGATCGTCACCGCCTCCTCCGTCTGGGGCTGGAAGCCGTCGTTGACGTCCACCACGAGGATCGCGATGTCCGCGAGCGCCCCGCCCCGCGAGCGAAGCGTCGTGAAGGAGTGGTGACCGGGCGTGTCGATGAAGAGCAGGCCAGGTAGGTCGAAGTCGGTCGGGTCGACGAGGCTGCCCGCCACCTGCGAGACGGTCTCTAAGGGCACCGCGGTCGCCCCGATGTGCTGGGTGATCGCGCCGGCCTCGCCGGAGGCGACCGCCGAGCCCCGGATCATATCGAGCAGACTGGTCTTCCCGTGGTCGACGTGGCCGAGGACGGCGACGATCGGCGTTCTGAGGTCCTGTGAGTGGGTCGTTTCTGCCATGTGAGATCACCGAGAAAGGGTCGTTACCCACCTCACGCGTCGGATGGACAATAAGGCTTTCAACTCGCCGTGTGGGTCGAACGCCCGCTCGTCGGCCGGCGTGGGTTCAAATACGATCGGGAAGCAGACGCGGCGAGTCACATGCAACGAGATGGCGGCTGGAATCCGGAGAACAGGACGAGACGATCGGTGTTACGGGGCTCTGCCTCGCTCGGGTTGTTCGGCGTGGGGTCGTCGGTCGCGGCCGCGGACGGGACGTCGACCCAGCCGAACGACGCTCCGACCGTCACCGGTGGTCGAGTCGAACCGACCGGAGGTGTGGGTATCGCCACGGCGAGCACCGACCCGACCGCGCTCGTGATCAAGGACTGTCACCCGTGGGACGCGACGGCCAACGAGGACGCCCTCGCCGAACTGGACCTCGAGGTGTCGGTCAGTACGACCGACACGCTCGACGACCACGACCTCACCGCGTACGACCTCGTCGTCCTGCCCTCGACGCAGAGCGAGGGCTACTACGAGGCACTCGCGGCCAGGCGCGACGGACTGACCGAGTTCGTCGAAGGCGGGGGCGTGCTCGTCGCACACGTCGGTATCGCGGGCTACCCCTGCACCGCCTGGGAGCTCGATCCGTTCCTCCCGGACGGTGTGGGCTCTCACCTCGAGTACTACGAACCGGTCTCGGTCGTCGATCACTCGCACCCGATGCTGGAGGAGTTCGCCGATTCGGACCTGAGCGACTGGGGCTCGTCCACACACGGCTACCTCACCGACCTGCCTGCGGATGCCTCGGTACTCGCCGGTCTCGGCTTCGATCCCGAGGGGTACCCGACGGCCGCCGAGTACGAGGTCGGTCGTGGCACAGTGCTCGCGACGACGCAGACGATCGAGTGGCCGTGGTCGCCGATCAACACCCACGGTGCGGGGACGAGGGAGCTCTTACGGGCTGAGTTGGAGTATGCGAAGGAGTTATCCGATGAAGACATCGGCGATGAGATTCGAGAGCGAAAGCGGGTCAAACTCGAACTGGCCGAGAGTGTTGACCGCAACGGGATGGGGTTCGTCTCGGACCGCGCGTTAGCAGCTCCAGCTCTCGATGGTCTCATCGAATCGCTCGAAGACGGTTCACTCGACGGCAGTACGGTAGACGAAGCGATCAAGCGAATGATCCTGGGGGAACGAGTCACCGACGCGGTTCTCGCGGGAGCGGGTCCCGGCGAGTCCGAATTTCTCGATTCTGACGCCAACCTCTCGAGTCTGACGGCTACGAACGCAGTCAACCCCGTGCTTGAACTCCTGTTCGCTGGCATCTCCGTCCTGAGAGCAGCACGAGCCATACCGATGATACGGGGTTCGGCTGACCGGGCTGCGAATGCAATCACTGATTTCGTCGCCGACATAGCTGGACGGTTCAGTTCGTCGTTAGAACGACTGATCAGACGACGTGGCGAGTCCGCAGGGTACGAGATCCTCGGTGCCGCAGAGAGCGAAGCATCCTCCAAAGGCCAAGAGCTGGCCGAAGAGGAATTCAAGCAGCTTCGAGACGATGAGGTAACACTATTTCTCGAAGACGACAGCGACGTTATCTTCGAGGATTTCCTTTTCAACGAGGAGTACGATTACGAAGGGCACGATACGGAGCCACTCACTGAGAGTCTCGAATACTTGGTATCTACGTTGGATCATACCGATAGAGGCCCTGATTATTCGGGAACGACTTCCGCGGCTGAACAGTCCGCGAAGGACGCGATAGAAGGGATCAACGAGATCTGTGATACTATTTCGACCGATTTGGAGGAGGGGCTGATAACTAGTATTCTCGCCCGACTCGATGTTCTCGTTCCGCTAATGACGGTTGTCGCTTTTTTGGCCGGTGTGACTGGTGTATTGGCGGTGCCGGGTGCGATCGCAGCACTCGCTGCAGGGTTAGCGAGTCTAACCGTTGGAGTTCTCTTCGGCATGGCACAGTGGGGCAAGGGGACTACTGCCATCTTGAATATTAGATACAGGAACCAGTGGGCGATGCGAGCAATCACGGAGCCATCAGCATGAACACGGAAATCCTCGAGATCCTGGAAGACCTGAAAGAAGCGATTGAGAATCATGCATTCGATGCTGCTACCGACATTACCCAAACCCTATTCGATGCTTACGACAACCATCGGGCGAAAGAGCGTCTTTTGATGGAGCGGGCAAAACAGGTCGAGCGTACCGAAAAAAAGCCAGACCCGAAGGTATCGAACTACGTAGATCAAACAACGACGGCCGCCCTCAATCGTGCCGGCCTCTCGTTGGGTCTCGGTGTCGGCTTAGCCGCGCCATCGGAGTCGTCAAAGCTGATCGAGATAGTGACCGATCTCCATCACAGGGAAGCACAAGTACTCGCTGCCTCCGAAGACGTCGCCGGTGTACTTCAGTCGAAATCGATCCCCGCGGCCGTTGCGGTTGGCTCTACAGTTATTTCACCATCCCCGGTGCTACGCGGCCAAGATGCGTCGGTTTCAGTCACTCTGGTAAATTTTGGCGACGAACCTACAGAGGAGGTCACGGTGACCACTGAGCTCTCACCGGGAGAAGATAATCAGGAAGAGGAACTATCTCTTGACCCCGGTAGGACCGAATCCGTGGAATTCCGATTCGACGATCTCTCCAAAAGCAAATCCGAGTTGACACTAACCGCTACAGTCAACGAATTGCAAACGGCCGAAAAGAAAATCATCATTGAGACGTTCTCGAAGTCCATGGTTATAGAACTGGTTTCGGATCACCTCCGGCACTCAGAGAACACAGTCAACCGATCACGATTTGACAATCGGGGGGAGATGCGGCGGATCCTCTCTCGAATCGACGCGAGCAAACAGAGTGTGGCACGTGCTGAAAAGCGGTTGAATGAGGGGCGGATCCTTCAGTGCGATTCACAACTCGAGACCGCGAGCAGGCAGCTCGGCTCCCTCCTCAACCATATCGAATCAAGAACCGACCTCGATCGAGAGGAGAACGCGAAGCTATACGCCGGTCTGTTCGTGACCGTAGAGGGGACTATCGATCTCTTGTTCGACGCACGAAAGGCATCGGTATAAGAGTGGACGATGTCGATCATCGCATTACTCGGAATAACGGTTCTGTTTGCGCTTCCACTCATAGGTACGGTCGCATACGTGGTATGGCGTAACCCAGAAATTCGGTCCCGGTCTCAGTTCTCGAGAGCAATAACGGTATTCGTCATGGGCCTGTTTTTTACAGCCCTCTGTGCCGTCGCTACAGTCTGGATTTCACACAGAGCGATCGCTGGAAGTGAGTTCGTCGATCTCGCGTTTCTCCTTCAGCTGAGCGAGTATTTCGCGATCGGTACGCTCATGGGGATTTGTGTTACCCTTGGCTCCTGTGCCTATATACTACGATTGCCGAAGCGAATAGGAACGCCCGATCGAGGATAAACTCGGTATTTCATCTGCAATCATTCTCGTGGCAGGCGGATTGAACGTTCGGGACCTCTAGATCACCTCCGGCCCGTGGCGTTTATTACCCACGCCTCGTATCTCCGAGGTACGATGCCGGACATCTTAGCCGAGAACCTCTCCGGGAAGTCGGTGATGGGCTCGGACGGAACGGAACTGGGCATGCTCTAC
>SKWB01000159.1 GCA_007129135.1 Halococcaceae archaeon
CCGGAGAACGACGGACCGTGAGTGACGACACCGCGCCGACGCGCCACGACCGGCTCTCGCGACACCCGACGCCGGGGAGGAGGAACTCGCTCTGGTCGTGGACGCGAGCGAAGAGCCCGCTCAGAGTCGCGCTGAACTACGTCGCCATCGTGCTGGCGCGACGCTCGCCGAGCCTCCGGGTGAAGAACGCCTTGCTCTCCGCGATCGGCGTCTCGGTGGGAGAGGGCGTCTCCTGGGGGCTCGAGTCGACGCCGGACGTCTTCTGGCCCGAACTGATCACCGTCGGCGACCACGCGATAATCGGCTACGACGCGACGGTCCTCTGCCACGAGTTCCTCCAGGAGGAGTACCGAACGGGAGCGGTGGAGATCGGCGAGCGAGCGATGATCGGCGCTGGCGCGGTGGTCCTCCCGGGGGTCCGGATCGGCGCCGGCGCACAGGTCGCGGCGAACTCGCTCGTCGCGACGGACGTCGCCCCCGGGGAGACGGTCGCGGGCGTTCCAGCGGTGCCCGTCGATCGGCTTACGGAGGAGTGATACGGACGGACGTGTTCGATCACCGGTGATCACCGACGCGTACTCGCGACCACCGGTGAGAGGCTACGGCCGTCCTCGTGAGCTACCCCCGCAGACGGCTCGCGCCGTCCTCGAACACCGTTCTGTTGGGAACGATGAACTCCTCGCCGTCGTTCTCGATCCGGGTGACGAACAGCTCGACCTCCTGGACGACGCCCGAGCGGTCACCGATCCTCACCGTGTCGCCGATACCGTAGGGCTGGTTGAGAAAGAGGTAGAGCCCCGCGGCACCCGACGCGAGCAGGTCCCGGCAGGCGACCGCCGAGAGGACGACGAGCCCGAAGAAGTACGAGCCGAGGAGCACGAGCAGGGCACCGGTGGCGACGCCGATCTGGCCCAGCGCGATCAACACGGCGACGTAGATGATGCTGTACTTCACGACCGTCCCGACGAGCGTCACCTCGGGCAGCTTCACGCTCCGCATCCGCTCGGTGATCACCACGTCGGCCTTGTCGCCGGCGATCACCCCGACCAGGAGGACGAACACCGCGACGAACAGCTGTGGGACCAGCCGGGTGACCTCCTGCCAGAACAGCGTCGGCTCGAGCACGCCGACGATGTAGAGCGCGACGAGCACGCCGATACCGTAGACGAACCACGAACTCAGCCGGGCGATCACCTCGACGGTGGAACTGCCGAGGCCGGTCGCGGTCCGCTCGAACGCCGTCCCCTCGACGGCGGCGTCCACGTTGAGCGCGGTGAGCAGTCGCTCGTTCAGCCGGCCGACGAAGTAGCCGAGGACGACGAAGGCGACGAGCGTGGCGAGCGCGATGACGATCGGCTGGGCGAGGAACGCGAGGACGTCGGCGACGATCGAGTCACCGAAGACCATCTCAGTACTCCTCCGGGTCGATCTCCAGGACTAACTCCCCCCCTTTGAACCCACGAACCAACCCGTCGCTCTCCGAGAGGACGATCCCCGTCGCGTTCGTGTCACGGGTGATCGCCCCGGCGGCCATGTGACGCGCGCCGAGTCCCTTCGGGATGTCGACGCCCTCCGCCGCGGGCTCGAGATACCGGTAGGCGGAGACGATCTTCCCCGAGTCGCTGATGACGAACGCGCCGTCGAGCCGCGAGAACTCCTTCAGCATCACGTTCACGATCGGGTCGCCGACGTGGACGTGGGACTTCTCGAACGGGTTGTAGCTGAGCGGTCGCGACTTGTTCATCACGTTGCCCGCGTCGCCGACGACGAACAGCGCACCGACGGGTTTGCCCTTCTGGCCCTTCTTCCCGAGGTCGATCGCCACCTCGAGGACGTTCCGGATGACCCCCGGCTCCGCCCGCGAGTGCATGAACAGGTCGTAGAGCCCCGACCGGAGCGAGTCGTCCGCGCGTACCCGCGAGACGGTGTCGATGTCGTCGCCGAAGACGCCCACCGCACAGAGCGCCTCGTCGCCCTCCTCGATCAGGTCGTTCTCGACGGCCGCACCGAGGGCGAACTCGACCCGGTCGCGCACGTTCGTGAACGTGAGCGGGACCTCGACGAACCGGTCGGCCCCCACTGTGTTCTTCTCGCCCGCGACGATCGTCACGGCGCCGTCGACCGGGACGAACCGCTCGTGGAACGAGGCGGCTGGGGAGAACAACACCACGGCATCGATGTCCTCGACGAGACCGGCGAACAGGTCAGCGACATCACTCATTGGCGTAGCAACCCCTCCGACGCCGAAAAACGTTGTGGCGTGGGCTTCCCGCCGGGAATCCGTCCGGCACCCATCGAGAGTGAATCTATCTGTGCCCTGCGAGTATTATCCTCGTATAGTACGAAGAACGTATAAGAATAATGTGCGCTAACGCGACCTTAGGCACACCTTTACGTCCCGAGACCGCGAGTGGGATCGGAGATCGCACAGCTAAGGGACTCAATAATATTATATTGAGAGTGTGTAGCAACTACCGTTGGGTGGCCCCACCGAGACATCCACGACCAGAACCACTGGCGACATCCATGGGGCCCTCCAACCGTTTCCTGTCATCACGTGGCCATCGGCGACGGCGTCCGCTCCTCGCCCGGAGTTCACGGTCCGTTCCGCTCACCGTCCGCACTCCCGAGACGCTCATTTGATTGCCGTGCAGGACTACTAGGGTTCGAATCCTCGTACGATTTTCGCCGCTCAGGAGTTGTTCGCGGCGAAAATGCGCGGGACCGGATCTGAACCGCGAGGACTCGCTTCGCTCGTCCTCTGGGCCACAAATCCGGTCCGGTACAGAGCCTGTGGCTCGCGACCGTGCTCGCCACAGAACCATGCGCGGGACCGGATTTGAACCGGAACCAGACGTGCTCGCTCACTCCGTTCGCCGCGCGCGACTGGTAGGGTTCAAACCCTCGTCGCGCATTCGTCGCTCGCCGTCCGGCTCGCGACAGAATGCGCGGGACCGGATTTGAACCGGCGGACTCCTACGAGACAGCGTCCTAAGCGCTGCGCCGTTTCCTGGCTTGGCTACCCGCGCGCGCTCTCAACTTTTCCCGACCGCAGTAAGAACCTGTCGCTGCCCGTCGATTTAAATCGGATGCCGCCCAACCTCCGACGTGTACCGCGCACGGGACCAGGTCGACAACGCCGAGTGGCTCGCCGAACTCGACGAGGCGGCCGACCGCCTCGGGCTGGAAGAGACGGCCCGCTCGCGGGCGGAGGACCTCTTTCTCTCCTCGGTTCCCGAGAGCGATCGGTCGAAACGAGCGGTGATCGCGACGAGCCTCTACGCCGCGAGCCTCCTCGCCGGCGACCAGCGCTCACAGACGGTGGTCGCGGAGGCGGTCGGCGTCGCTCGCCTGACGATCCAACAGCGCTGGAAACCGCTACTCAGGGAGGCCGGGTTCGAGCCACCCGACTGGTGACGTGGACGGATCAGCGTTCGCGCATCAGGCTCCGCCCGGCGTGTTCGGGCGTGAGCCGGCCGTGTTCGTCGATCTCGCCCCGGAGGATACGCGTACTCGAGACGATCTCGCCGTCCTCGGCGAGGACGTGGTCGACGACGACGAGCGTGAGCGGCTCGTCGCCGTTTTCCCGTCTGATCTCGTTGATGTGACGGCCGCCGGCTTTCGTCTCCGGGGAGACGACGAGCGCGTCGAATCGGGGTTCGGTCGCGATGCCGGTCGGCTCCGAGAGCTCGTGCACCTCGTACGAGCGGTCGTACCGCTCGGCGAACCGCGAGAGCTCCCGCGAAAGCGACTCGCGACGTTCCTCGAAGCGCCGGACGTACCGCTCTTCGCGCCGGGTCCGCGGGGCGAGCTCGTCGCTCGTGAGCCCCACGGTCACGTCGCCGATCCCGAACGCGCGTTCGAAGAGCGCGCGGTGTCCGTCGTGGATCGGGTCGAACGTCCCCCCCAGCGCGACCTGCATACTCCCGGCGATGCGAGCCGGACGCTTAGTGCCTTCGGAACGCGTTACTCCTCGTCCTCGTCCCCGCCCTCGTCGGCCGTCTCCTCGTCCGTGTCGTCAGCTTCCTCGGTGTCGTCCTCCGGGTCGTCCTCGACGGTGATGGTGATCGGCTCGCTGCCGCCGGTCGGCTCCTGGCGTTCGAGGTACCGATCGAGGTTGAACGCGGTGTTGAGTTCGTCCTGTACCTGGCCGAGGATCCCACCGACGAGGTCGCTCGGTGCGATCGCCGTGTACGCGTAGGGGTTGTTCCCGGCCCCCTCGCTCTCGCGTTTCTCGCGCTCGACGACCTCCTCCTCGGTCAGATCCGAGAGCGCCTCTCGCACCGTACTCGGGTAGAGACCGGTCCCCTCCGCGACCTCCTCGCTCGTGGCGCCTGGGTCCTGGCGAAGGTAGACGTAGATCCGTGCGCGCGTCTCCGTGTCGAGGATCCACGACAGCAGGTCGATGATCCCCTGATCGAAGCCCTCGACCGCCTTCCCGGTCCCCCCCAACCGGTCCCGCGGTCGGTCCTCGCCACCCGGTTCGACGATCTCGACCGGGATCTCGTCACCGTCGTCGCTGTCTGTGTCGTCGGTCATGTCCTCTCTGCGAGGACAGAAGGAACCGAGGAGTAAAAACCCTCGCTCAGAGCAGCAACGACCCACAGAGCGCGTCGGCGCCCTCCTCGCGGTGGATTCGGCGCTGTCTCGCCGCGCCGCTCTCTCCCCTCAGTACCTCCCCGATACCACTGACGCCGAGACGGTCGCACTCACGCTCGACGACCCCCGAGAGCGAGACCGTCCCCGAACCCTCGCGGTCGATGAACGACGCCTCGTGACCGTAGCGCATCGCCCGCCACTTGTTCTCGTCGAGGAGTTCGCGCCTGTGACGGTAGCCCGTCTCCCCGTCGTGATACCGTTCGGCGAGGTCGACCACCAGCGCGTGGACGTACTCGACGAACGCCGAGACCACGGTAGGGTTCCACTGGCCGTCCGGGGCCCGCACCTCGACGGTTCCGTGACCGGTGTGCGGGCGGACGTCGTGCCAGAGTTCGCCCCTGTCGTTGATCGAGCCGCTCTCGACCATCAGTCGCTCGAACTCCGAGAAGGTCTCGAAGGAGTCGTAGGCGGTCGGCATCCCGGTGTTCGGCAGCCCCTCGAATATCTTCGCCCTGGCGGAACTGAGCCCAGTGTCGTAGCCGTTCCAGTACGGCGAGTTCGCCGACAGCGCGAGCATCACGGGGAGATACCACCGCAGCTCGTTCGCCACCCAGACCGCCGCATCGGCGTCGTCCATCCCGACGTGGACGTGGAGTCCAGCCGTCGTGTTCCGGTGCTGTGGGTACTGGATACGATCCAGCTGTGCCCGGTACCGCGGTTTCTCCGCGTGTTCGAGCTCTCGCCAGACCGCGAGCGGGTGGAGGCCGGCGCCGGCGATCCGATACCCGTTCGCCGTCGCGTGCGAGACGAGCGCCTCGCGGACGGATCGAATCGCCTCGTCCGCCTCCCCGATCGACTCGATCAGCGGCGTCTGGGTCTCGATGACACAGGTGAACAGTTCGTGGTCGAGCCGGTCCTCCAGAAGCTCCGGTGGCTCGGTCTCGTAGACGAGTTCTCGTGTCCCTGCCGTGGGTCGGCCCCGGTCGTCGACGACGAAGAACTCCTCCTCGATCCCGAGCGTTCCCATCCGCGTGAAGTTCTCGGCAGAGCCCGTCTCCATCGGCCCGGACTTCGGCGGGGAGCGATATATACTCCCTGACTCACCGGGGGGCCGCGACGACCGCGAGGTGGTCGGCGTGAAACGGTTCCAGTCGGGCGGTTTCGAGTATCTCGTAGCCCGACTCGAGCCGGTCGAGAGATCGCTCGAACACCTCCTCGGGAGCGGCCGTGACGTCCTCGCTCCTCGACTTGATCGCGAGCACGAGCCGACCCTCCTCGGCGAGAAATCGGCGGTTCGAGAGCGCGACGTCGGTCTGCCCGCGCGTCGCCACGTCCTGGACCAGGAGATCGAGGTCGGACTCCACGACGTGCGCGTAGCGCTCGGGCTGCCGGGCGTCGGCGAGTAACGGAATCAGGTTCCGGCGGCTCTCGGCCACCGAGAGTAGGTCACGCGCGGGCCGCGGCGCGAACTCCACGGCGTAGGTGGGCCCTGCGACGTCGGCGACGTGGCTCACCGTCGTCCCGCTCGCCGCTCCGAGGTAGAGCACCCGGGGCCCCCCGTCGAGTCCGGTCTCCAGCCCGAGTTCGATCGTCGCACCGAGTTTGGATCTGTGGGGGTCCCAGCGCCGCCAGCCGTCGACCACCGCTTCACCGTAGACGGGCTCTCCGCAGGTCGCGAGCCGTTCGTCCCCGTCGAACTCGACGTACCGAACTCCGTTCGGGAGGCCCATCACTCCACCTCCCGGGATCGGATCCGAGCCATGCGTTCGTCGAGTTCCGCCTCTAGCTCTGGCCGCCGGTCGCCCGAGTAGTGATCGATGCGGGCGGCGATCGCGAGCTTTCCGGCGAGCGCTCGTGCGGCCGAGCCCCGGTTTTCGGGATGCGTCCCCCGGACGTACTCGTGGACGTAGATCACGCCGTGTTTCGGTGACGGGGCGTGCCCGCGGAGGTGCGCGAACAGCGCCTCCTCGGCGCCGAGGACCTGTACCGTTCCGGAAGGCATCCGCGCGAGCGGCTTCAGTCCGCCCGCCATCGAGATCAATCGTGCCGCGAGCACGGGACCGGCGAGCGCCGCGAGGTTCGGCGCGACCGTCGGCGTCTCGCGCTCGACGAACCCGCGTAGCTCCTCGGCTTCGTCCGCGATCCCGACCGTTCGCTCCGCGAGCGCGATTAGGCGTCGCTCGCCGTCGGTTTCGCCTTCGCGCCCTGCGACCTCGCGCGCGTACTCGACGCCGGTTCCCGGCCCCTCGAACAGCGACCCGGCCCACTCGGAAACCCGCTCGGCGAGTTCGTTCGCGACGCGCTCGGCGTCGTCCATCGACCGGATCGCGTGGACCAACTGCGCATCGCTCGCCCGCTCTCGCTCCGCGACGGCCCGTCGGCTCGCCTCGACCGCGATCTCGTGGAGCTGCTCGTAGTACGCGGATTCGTCGCTCGCGAACCCCGTATCGACCGCGATACGCGGCCAGTCCTCGGGTGCCGTCGCGCTCCCCTCCCTGATCCGTTCGATCGCCCCCTCGCGGTCGTCGGGGTCGAGACCGGCGAACCACGCCTCGTCGCTCATACAGGGGGTTCGCCTCCCGACACCTAAACCCACGCCTTACAGTTCGAGCGCGTTCGAGAACACGTCGTAGCTCTGGTTGCCGACGATCTCGGTCCGGTGCTCGCCGTCCCGGAACAGGTGAAAGACGGGCGTGCCCGGGATCCCCGCGCCGACAGCGGCGTCGACGTCGGTCCCGACCCGTCCGCTATAGGTCCCCGACTCCGCGTCCGACCGGACGGCTCCGCCGTCCACGCCCGTGCCCTCAAGGAACGACTCGACCTCGTCGAGGACGTTCCCCTCCGAGAGGGACCCCTGTTCGGCCAGCAGGTGCGAGAGGAGGCTCCAGAAGGTCGACTGATCCCGTTCGTACGTCGCCCAGAGCGCGAGCAGCGCCGACTCGGCCCAGTCCTCCGTCGAGGGGACCCCCCGCCAGACGAACGAGAGGCTCCCCGCGTCCGCGTCCGACTGCAGGTCCTGGAACGCCCCCTGGTGGAAGTCGGCACAGTTCGGGCACGAGGGGTCGTCGAAGGCGATGATCGCCGCCGGCGCCGAGGTCGGTCCCGGTCCGATCACCGGCGACTGATCGATCCCGGCCGCCGCCGGGTGATCGGGGTCGATCCCCTGTGCGCCGTCGTCATCGTCGTTCTCATCCTCATCCTCGTCGTCATCGTCGTCCTCTTCCTCGCTACTGTCGTCTTCCTCGGGGGTTTCGGTCTCTTCCTCCGGAGTTTCGGTTTCCTCCTCCGGGGTCTCCGTCTCCTCGTCGTCTCCGTCGTCGGTCTCTTCCTCCGGAGTTTCGGTCTCCTCCTCCGGGGGCTCCGTCTCTTCGTCGCCCCCGTCGTCCGACTCCTCGGGGGTCCCCTCGTCGCCGTCGTCGTCTTCGTCGGGGGTTTCGGTCTCTTCTTCCGGTGTCTCCGTTCCCTCCTCGTCTCCGTCGTCGGACCCCTCCGGACTCTCGCTCTCTTCGTCCGGCGTTTCGGTCCCCTCGTCATCGTCTTCTTCGGGGGTCTCGGTCCTCTCGTCGCCGTCGTCGTCTTCGTCGGGGGTTTCGGTCTCTTCCTCCGGAGTTTCGGTTTCCTCCTCCGGAGTCTCCGTTCCCCCGTCGTCCGACTCTTCGGGGGTTTCGGTTCCGTCGTCTCCGTCCTCCGCGTCGTCCTCGCTGTACTCATCGAGTTCGTCCGCGTCGACCGGATCGAACTCCCCTCCCTCGTCCTCGTCGGCACAGCCGGCGGCGGCCGCTGCCACCCCACCCGAGGCCAGGAGGAACGTCCGCCGTCTGAGCGGGAGCTCCTCTCGCAACTCGTCCCATCTACCCTCTCCTGATCCCATTGACTACGGGACAGGCCTGTCAGGGATAAACTGCCCGCTTCGTGAAACTATCCGACAGCGAGGAGCGTACGATCGGGGAGCTCACCCGAAGCGCTCGAACGGCTGTTCGCAGCCGTGACAGAAGTGTATCGACCGACAGAGGGAGGGACCTCTCGGGTGCTCGCGCTCGGTTTCGGTCGACCCGCAGTACGGACACACGGCGGGACCGTCGTCCGCGACGTCGACGCTCGGGTCGAACCCCCTCATACGCTCAGCCCGAACTCCCGCAGGCTCTCTCGCCCGCGGTCGGTCACGAGGTCGATCGACCACTCGGGACTCCAGACGAGCCTGATCTCCGCCGAGTCGACACCGTCCACCGACGCGGCCGCCTCGCGGATCTCCTCGGTGAGCATCCTTCGCGCCGGACAGCCCGTGTAGGTGAGCGTCATCGTCACCGTCACGTGGGTCTCCTCTCCCTCCTCGACCGCCACGTCGTAGATCAGCCCGAGATCGACGACGCTCACCGGCATCTCGGGGTCCTCGACCCCGTAGAGCGCCTCCCAGACGCGGGATTCGACCCCCTCGCTTCCCTCACCCGTGTTCGGAAGCTCTGCGTGCGTGTCCCCCTCGCGGTACTCGGTGTACGCACAGGGAGTCGGCTCCTTGGAGAACGCTTCTTCCTCTACGCCGACGCTACCGTCGCGGGCGAACCCGCTTCCGCCGCTCATGGCTCACCCCGGAGCCGCGTCGGCTCGGCGAAGCCGAGTTCGTGGTACGTCGCGGTGAACGACTCGTGGAGGTCGTCCCAGTCGTCGGTGTGCGAGCCGTCGCGACCGACCGCGTCGGGTCTCTCGACGGACTCCGGCCCGGGTACCTCGATCCCGATCGACTCCAGGTACGGGACGACCGTCTCGAGCCACTCGGTCCGCAGGTCGTCGAGGGAGTCGGTCCGGAAGCCAGATTCGACGATCGTCTCCTCGTGGTCGCCCGGCTCGAACAGCGTGAGCGCGTGCGGGAACAGTCGCCCGGTCGCGTTCTGTACCCGTTCTCTCCCCTCCGACTCGCTCGCCAGCCGGTCGAGCCAGTTCGAGGCGTGCTCTCGGTGGTAGGACTCCTCGGCGATCACCTTTCCCACCCGGTCCCGGATCGGGACGTAGCTCGAATCGACCAGCGCCTCCAGGCGCAGCCGTTCGGCCGTGTCGTAGAGGTAACTCCTGACGACCGCGTCGGCCCAGTCTCCCTCTGCGAACGCGAGTTCGCACAGCGTCGCGTGGCGGAAGTCGGTAGATGGACGCTCCCAGAGGTACTCCGCCTCGGCGTAGCCGAGGTCGGCGAGACAGTCGTACCAGAGCCGTGCGTGGCCGAACTCGTCCTGGGCGATGTTCGCGAGCGCGAGGTCGGACTCGATCGTCGGCGCGTAGATCTGCCACTCGGTGTAGCGCTCTGCGATCACGAACTCGTCGTCGGCGAGCCGAAAGAGCAGTTCCTCCACCGCCTCTCGTTCTCGCTCGCTCAGCTCCTCGCGGTCGATCACGACTCGGCCTCCTCGCGCTTTCGGGCCGCCTCGCGCTGTTCCTCCTCGCTCTCTTCGACCTCCGCGGCGAAGCTCGCGTCCACCCGGTTGTACGTCATCGCCCACCGGTAGGCCTTGTCCGTCGCGCCGCCGAAGGTCGCCTCGTCGGTGTCGACCTCGCTCACCTCGTCTCTCGGGACGACCCAGA
>SKWB01000255.1 GCA_007129135.1 Halococcaceae archaeon
ACGATGCGATGGACGTCACCCAGGAGCGGATGACCCGCTTCGAGTTCGTCATGGACTCGATGACCGAGGAGGAACTGGAGAACCCCCGGTCGATCGGCCAGAGCCAGGTCCGCCGGATCGCACGCGGCTCGGGCACCGACGAGGAGCTGGTGCGCGAACTCCTGACCCAACACAAGATGATGGAGCGGACCCTCAAACAGTTCCAGGGGATGGGCCAGGGCGGGATGGACATGGAGCGGATGATGAAGCAGATGGGCGGCGGCGGTGCGGGCGGCATGGGCAAGGGGCCGTTCGGCTGACGTGGGCGCCTCCCGGTTCGGGAGCCTCGCGCGCTTCGACGTCCTCGTGCTGACCGCGCTGCTCTGGTTCCTCGCGAAGTTCCTCCGCTACGCTTTCCCGCCGCTGTTCGAGCCGCTGCAGTCGACCTACGGGGTCTCGAACGCGACGATCGGCGCGGCGTTCACCACCTTCATGCTCGCTTACGCCGCCATGCAGTTCCCCTCTGGCGCGCTCGCCGACCAAATCGGATCGGTTCGCGTGATCGTGGGCGGGGCGCTGCTCGCCGTCGTCGGAGCGCTCGCGCTCGTCGTCGAGTCGCCGTTTCCGGTGCTCGTCGCGGCGATGATCGTGATCGGCGCGGGGACCGGCGCGCACAAGACCGTCGCGGTGCGGCTGCTCTCGCGGACCTACCCCTCTCGGACGGGACGAGCACTCGGCGTTCTCGACACGATCGGGACGTTCGGCGGGGTCGTCGCCCCACCAACGGTCGTCCTCGCGCTGGGGGTGGCCGGACCGTTCGGCGGTGCAGGCTGGCGGTACGTCTTCCTCGCGGCCGGTCTCTTCGGGATCGGTCTCGTCCTCGCCTTCGTCCGACAGGCACCGAGGCGGGTTCCGGAGAGAGGGAGCGTGACCGTCGAGCGGATCAGGATCCGGCCGTACCTCACCGCGTTCGCCGACCACCGCTTCTCGCTGTTCGTCGTCGTGACCCTCTGTTACTCCTTCTCGTACAACGGCGTCGTCGCCTTCCTCCCGCTGTATCTCACCAGCGAGGTCGGCCTCGGGGTGGCTACCGCCGGCGTGCTCTACAGCGCGCTGTTCGCCGCGAGCGTGGCCCAGCTCGCCACCGGCGAGGCGAGCGACAGGGTGGGGCGGCTCCCGATCACGGCCCTCGCGCTCGGGCTCTCCGGCGCCGCGATCGCCTTCCTCTCGATCGGCCTCCCCACCCTCGCGGGCCTCCCGGCCGCGGCGGGGGTCGTCGTAGTCGCGATCGGTCTGGGCGCACACGGCTTTCGCCCGGTCAGGAGCGCCTACCTCGTCGCGTTACTCCCTCCGTCGCTCACCGGCGGGGGTCTCGGCGTCGTCAGGACGCTCCTGATGGGTGCCGGAGCGGTCTCGCCAGCAGTCGTCGGGCTGCTCGCCGACGCCATCGGGTTCCGCCTCGCGTTCGCGCTGCTCGCGGCCTCGATGCTCGCGGGGAGCGCGCTCGTCTGTCTGCTCTGGCTGACAGAGTGATCAGTCGGTGATCGGTCGGCCGTCCTCGGTCGGCGGGGCGACGTGGTCGACGAACGCCTCGACGGTCGGCTCGTCGACCCTGACCTCGACGTCGATCTCGCCGAGTTCGGCGGGCTCGCCCACGGAGAAGTTCACGACGCCCTCGAAGGCCGCCGCCTTCTTCAGCGAGAACGAGAAATACGGCCCCGATCGTCGGGCACTCATGGCGTTCCGCGCCGCGTCGAGGATCTCCTGTCGGTGGAGCAGTTCGGAGAAGTGATCGAGCGAGTGGGTCTCGCCGACGATCCGGCCCGGCTCGCGGGTGAGCGTCGCGTTCGGGAAGAGGTTCGTCACGGCCGTTTCGACCCGGTCCGCGAGCTCCGTCTCCTCGACGGGTGCGACGATCCCCACGTCGATCCGGTAGATCATCGCTCGCCCTTCACGAGTTGCGTGTTCTCGACCGCGTCGAGGCCCTCGGTGAGGAGCGAACGGATGGCCTCGCGGAACCCCTCGAGCGTCCCCGTGTTCTCGATCCGGACGTCCGCCCGGTCCATCGCGTCGTCCATGCCGAAGCCGCGTTCGCGCTCGTCGCGCTCCCTGAGACCCTCGCCGCCGTCCGCTTCGGTCGCGTCCCGACCCCGCCCCGAGAGCCGTTCGGCACGCAGGTCGAACGGGGCTTCGACCGAGAGGAGGACGAACTCGTCGCCGAAGCGCTCCTCGAACGCCTCGACCTCGGTGTCCGAGCGGAGGCCGTCGACGAGCACGCGGTCGTAGCTCTCCAGGTACGATTCTATCATCGGGAGCGAGCGGGTGGCGATCGCGTCGAGGCCGTCCTCCTCGCGGAGGGCCTTCGCGACCGCGCCGTGGTCGGTGTAGGGGTCGAGCCCGCGGGCTTCGGTCTCGGCGCGGACGACGTCGCCCATGGTGACGACCGGGATGTCGAGTTCCGAGGCGACGGTCGCGGCCTCGCCCTTGCCGCTGCCCGGCAGCCCCACGGTTCCGATGACGCGCATGCCTTGGGTAGACCGGCGGCGGTGTTAATCGCTTGCGTTCTCGGGTTCGTATCCGACAGCTTTTCTTCGCCGGGCGAGAAGCGGGTGACGAGGGCACGTAGCTCAGCT
>SKWB01000290.1 GCA_007129135.1 Halococcaceae archaeon
GCGTCGAGCGCCTCGGGAATCGTGGGTACCGGCTCGCCCAGCTCGAGGCGGGGATCACCCTCGGCCGGCTCTACCTCGCGACGTACGCCCACCGGGACCTCGGCGGGACCGGCCTCACGTTCTACGACCGGGAGGTGGCCGAGCACCTCTCGCCACGGGCTGCGAATCGCGTTCCTACCTGCCTGTTCGCGTTCGGGAGACGGGAAGCGGTGGGACAGTGATATACTCCCGGCGATCCTGGAAACGGGGGGATGGGTACACCGACACCCCCTGACGACGTCGACTTCGGTCCGCTCCGCGACCGTCTCCGTGGGCGGCTGCTCCGTCCCGGCGACGGGGGGTACGACGACGCCCGACGGGTCTGGAACGCCCGGATCGACCGCGAGCCGGCGGCCATCGCCCGGTGCACGGGTGTCGCCGACGTCGTCGCCGCCGTGGAGTTCGCCCGCGAGCACGACGTCGGGCTGTCGGTCAAGGCCGGCGGACACCACGTCTCGGGATCGGCGGTCCGCGACAAGGCGCTCACGGTCGACCTCTCGCCGATGGACTGGGTGCGGGTCGATCCGGACGCGCGGACGGTCCGCGTCGGGGGCGGTGCGACGTGGGGTGACGTCGACCACGAGACGGCGGCGTTCGGCCTCGCCGTCCCCGGGGGACAGGACCCGAACATCGGCGTCGCCGGCCTGACGCTCGGCGGCGGGGTCGGCTGGCTCTCGCGTAGGGACGGACTCACCTCCGACAACCTCCGCTCGGCCGACGTCGTCACCGCCGACGGCGAGCTCGTCCGCGCGAGCGGGGACGAGAACCCGGAGCTGTTCTGGGCGTTGCGCGGCGGCGGCGGGGGCGTCGGGGTGGTCACCGCCTTCGAGTTCCGGCTCCACGAGGTCGGCGAGGTCTTCGCGGGCTCGCTCGTCTACCCGGCCGAGGAGACGGAACCGACCGCGAGAGCGTATCGGGAGTTCGTGGCCGGGGCACCGCGGGAGACACGGCTCCTCTTCGGCAGCATGGTGCTGCCGACGTCGTCGTACTACCCCGAGGCGGTCCGGGGGTCCCGCGTCGCCATCGTCATCGCGTTCCACGCCGGGCCGCCCGAGGAGGGTGCGCGCGTCCTCGCTCCCCTCCGGGGCCACGGCGACCCCCTCATGGACAGCCTCCGCGCGCGATCCTACGTGGACTTCCAGCGCGCCGGCGACAGCGGGGGGTCGATGCGGACCTCCCTGCGGAGCCAGTACTTGCGGACGCTCCCGGATCCGGCGATCGAGAGGATCGCGGCGTACGCCCGGAGGGCACCGTCGTCGGGGGCGACGGTGTTCGTCTCCCCACGGGGCGGCGCGGAGACCGATCCGGCGCCCGACGCGACCGCCTACCCCCACCGGGACGCCGCCCACCACCTCCTGATCGAGACGCGCTGGACCGACACCGCGAGGGACGACGAACACGTGACCTGGATCCGCGAGTTCCACGAGGCGGTGCGACCGTACACGACCGGCGACGTGGCGCTGAACTTCCTCGCGGACGACGAGAGCGACGACCGGCGCAGGGCGGCCTTCGGCGGGAACTACGCCCGGCTGGCCGAGGTGAAAGCCGAGTGGGACCCCCGGGGGCTCTTCGGGCCGATAGGACCCGCCGGACCGAGCGCCTGAATCCGGCGCGTGAACGGCCCCGGTCGGCCGCTGGCGCTTCGGGTTTCAGTTTCACCGCACTCGGATCACCCTTTTCCCCCGTAGAAGGCTTATGCCACACGGAGCCCCGAACGTACCACACAGCCGCTCCGCCCACCATGTCCGCAGATCCCATCTCCACCGGCGTCTGTCCGTCCTGCGAGTCGGCCATTCCGCCGAGTCGCGTCCTCATCGAGTACGAGAAACGGGGAGAAAGAGCCGCGTACGCCGAGTGTCCCGCCTGCGCCGAAGTGGTCGGCCTCCGCTGATCAGTCGTCCGCGGGCGTCGCCCTGCTCGTGAGTTCCACGTCGGGGGCGTCGACGCCGAGTTCGTCGATCGCCGCCTGCGCCGCGCGCTTGCCCGAGACGAGCATCGCGCCGAACGTTGGCCCCATCCGCGGCAGGCCGTAGGTCGTCGCCGTCGCCATTCCCGTCACGATCAGGCCGTCGTGAGCGAGACCCGTGTGCTCGACGACCGCGTCCTCGCTCTTGCCGACCCACATCGAGTCGTGTCCCGGCGAGTCGTGACCGGGTGCGCCGTAGCTGTCGTCGCCGCTCTGGTCCATCACCGTGCCGCGCTCCCGTGCGTCGCCGATGCCGGGCGCGTTCAGAACGCCGCGCTCGTCGAGCTTGGTGACCGCCATCGCGTCGTGACCGGTCGCGTCGATCACCAGATCCGCCTCCACCGCCACCGGATCGACGCAGGTGATCTCCCGGGGCAGTGCGTGGACCGGCGTCCAGTTCATCACGATGCCGGCCACCCGGTGGTCCTCGCGGATCACGATGTCGGTGAACTCGGTCATGTTCTGGGTCTTCGCGCCCGCGTCGCAGGCGGCCTTGATCAGCGCCGAGCACGCGTGGGGACCGTTGGCCACGTAGAGCCCCTCGGTGTCCTGTGCGGCCTTGTAGTCGACGTCGAGGTCCTCGAGGATCGCCTCC
>SKWB01000308.1 GCA_007129135.1 Halococcaceae archaeon
GATCGAGGACGAGTACGTCCACCTCGACATGCGCCACCTCGGCGAGGAACGCATCGTCGATCGCTTGGAGAACATCTTACACCTCGCGGCTGACTTCGAGGGCGTGGACGGGCTCGTCGAACCGATGCCGGTGAAACCCGGCCAGCACTACGCGATGGGCGGCACCGAGACCGACGAGCACGGCGAGACCTGTATCTCGGGGCTCTACGCCGTCGGCGAGTGCGCCTGTGCGAGCGTCCACGGGGCGAACCGGTTGGGAGGAAACGCGCTGCCGGAGCTCATCGTCTTCGGAAAGCGCGCCGGCCAGCACGCCGCCGGGCGCGACCTGGGCGAGGCGAAGATCGAGACCGGACAGGTCGGCGAGTACGAGGTCGGCGAGGTCGAGACGCCCGTCACCCCCGGCGAGGTCGGAAACCCCGAGGACGTCGTCGCGGACGGCGGCGAGGCGAGAGCCGACGGGTCGGGCGCGCTCGTCGAGGCGGGCTCGGTACTCGAGAACGCAGTCGAGGCGGAAACCGCGCGGGTCGAGCAGTTGATGGGCCGGGACGATGGGATCCAACAGGCCGAAATCAGGGAGATGCTCCAGAAGTCGATGACCCGGAACGTGAACGTCTTCCGGAACGAGGAGGGGCTCAAGCAGGCGCTTCGGGACATCCGGCGGGCGCGCGAACTCTACCAGGACGTCTACGTCGACGACCCGTCCCGGACGTTCAACACGGACCTGATCCAGACGATCGAGATGCGTAACCTGATCGACACGGCCGAGGCGATCACGATCGGCGCGCTCGCCCGCGAGGAGTTCCGGGGCGCACACTGGCGCCAGGAGTTCCAGGAGCGCGACGACGAGGACTGGCTCAAACACACGCTGCTCTCGTGGAACGACGGCACCCCGGAGGTCTGGTACCGCCCGGTCCACCTGGAAGGAAGGGAGGAGACGTACGAGCCGAAGATCAGGAGCTACTGATCCGGAGACTACCGGAACGACCGGGCGATCCGCTTCGCTCTCTCTTTGACCGCCTCGCTATCGACGGTCAGATGCTCGCCATCCTCGTAGAGTACCCGGCCGTCGACCATCGTGAACCGGACGTCGTCGCCGCGGGCGGCGTAGACCAGGTGTGAGTGGACCTCGTGGATCGGCGTGGAGCGCATACGCCCCGTTTCGAGGCCGATCAGGTCCGCTTTCTCCCCCGCTTTGAGCGTGCCGACGTCGTCGAAGCCGGCGGCCCGAGCGCCGACCTCGGTCGCCATCTCGAAGACCGTCCGCGCGGGGAGCGACGTCGGGTCGAGAGAGCGGCTCTTCGCGAGCAGGCTCGCCTGGCGCATCTCGGTGAACGGGTCGAGCGTGTTGTTACACGGCGGGCCGTCGTTGCCGAGCGCGACGGGGATCCCGCGGTCGAGGTACTCCGCGATCGGTGCGACGCCGCTCGCGAGTTTCACGTTCGCGGATGGGCAGTGAACCACCGTGGTTCCGGTCTCGGCGAGGAGCTCTCGCTCCCTCCGGTCCGTGTGGACGCAGTGTGCGAGCAGGACGTCCTCGCCGGTCAGACCGACCTCGTCGAGCCACTCGACGTTCCGCATTCCCGTATCTGCGGCGACCCGGTCGATCTCGGATCGGTTCTCGTTCGCGTGGGTGTGGAGCCGGACGCCGTACTCGTCGGCGAGGTCGCGAGCGCCGCGCAGAGAGCCCTCCGAACAGGTGACGGCGAAGCGCGGGGTGACGGCGTAGCGGATCCGGTCGGAGAACGCGCCGTGGTAGCGTCGGAGGAGTCGCTCGCTCTCTCGCAGCCCCTCCTCCGTGTCCTCTAGGAGCCCCTCGGGGGAGTCGCGGTCCATCAGCACCTTCCCGAGCAGGCCGCGGATCCCCACCTCGCCGGCGGCCTCGAACGCCTCCTCGGCGTGGTTCACCGAGAGGTGGTCGACGCAGGCCGTGACGCCGCTTTCGATCAGTTCGAGGTAGCCGAGCGTCGCCGCGACCGCCATCGCCTCGGCGTCCATCTCCGCCTCCATCGGGAGCACGTGTTCGAAGAGCCAGGTGAGCAGCGAGGTGTCGTCGGCCATCCCGCGGCCGAGGCTCTGGACGGTGTGGACGTGGGCGTCGACCAGACCGGGAAGGACGAGGTCGAACCCGCGTCGGTCGTGGTCCGGATAGCGGTCGATCAGGTCGTCGGCGTCGCCGACAGCCACGATCCGATCGTCCTCCGTGACGACCGCGCCGTCTTCTACGACCGTCGCCGAGTCGACGACGACGGTCCCACGTACGAGCATACGCCCTCTGCCGGGCGCGCGGACAAAACCCTCACGTATCCGACCGACGCATTCTTTTGTCGGACCGTCGTAGTTGTACCCAGGAAGGGTAGCTCAGAGGGAGAGCGCCCCCACAGATTGTGGGTGGAGGCTTCGCGTGGTTCGAATCCCGCCCCTTCCGCTTCTGCGACGAGCGGACGCGAGGAGCGAAGCGAGAACCGGAGGGATTCGAATCAGAGAGTGAAGCGAGCGCTAGCGAGCGAAACGACCGTGGTTCGAATCCCGCCCCTTCCGTTCTCCGCCGCGAGCACGTTCGCGAGCGGCGAGAACGAACCGAGGGATTCGAGCGGTA
>SKWB01000144.1 GCA_007129135.1 Halococcaceae archaeon
ACGCGCTCGTCGGCTACGCGGACGCGCTCCGGCGCGAGTGTCCTGCGATCTCGGTCTCGCTGGTCGAGCCCGGCCCGGTCGCGACGGGGCTGAACGAGCGGGCGGCCGCGGCGCTCGGAGGCTACGAGGACTCGCCGTACAGGGCGGCGTATCGCGACCTCCACGGACGTGGGCCGGGTCCGTCCGGAACGACCCCGGAAGCCGTCGCAGGGGCGATCGAACGGGCGCTCGCCGACGAGCGGCCGCGGGCGTGGTACCGCGTGGGAGCGCGGGCCCGACTCCTGCCCTGGCTCCGCGTCCTGCTTCCGTCCCCCCTCTTCGACCGCGTCGTTCGATCCGGCACCGTGGGGAGCCTCTCGCGGCTGCTCGACTAGAGCTCGCCCTTGGTGCTCGGCGTGCCGCTTCTGCGCTCGTCGAGCCGGGTCGCGTCGTCGAGCCCGCGGGCGAGACACTTGAACAGCGCCTCGACCTCGTGGTGAGCGTTCTCGCCGTTCACGGTGAGGTGGAGCGTCAACCCCGCGTGGGTCGCGAGCGACTCCGCGAAGTGTCTCGCCATGTCGCTCGTGAACTCCCCGACCGAGTCCTGCGAGAACGTCCCCTCGAAGTAGAACCGGGGTCGGCCGCTCACGTCCACGACGCACCCCGCGACGGCCTCGTCGAGCGGCACCCGTCGATCGGCGTAGCGGACGATCCCCTCCTTCTCGCCGAGTGCCTCCGAGAACGCCTCGCCGAGGACGATGGCACAGTCCTCTATCGTGTGGTGGTCGTCTACCGCCAGGTCGCCGTCACAGCGCAGGGTGAGGTCGAAGAGCCCGTGGGCGGCGAACGCGTGCAGCATGTGGTCCAGGAACCCGATCCCGGTCTCGGCGACGCAGTCGCCCTCGCCGTCGATCTCGAGCGTGCACTCGATCTCGGTCTCGGCTGTCTCGCGGGTGATGGCGGCCGTTCTCCCTGCCATACGGGGTGGAGACGACCGCGGCATAAGCCGGTTCCGTTCCGCCGACAGGACTTATGACCGGTCGCGCGCTCTCTCAGGCGTAATGGCCGAATCGCGCACGCGGGGCGAGCGCTCGCAGCCGGTCGCCGTGGCGGCCGTCGACGACTCCCGTCACGGCCCGCTCTCTGAGGTCGACGGTCTCACCGTCCACACGACCACTGCGGACGACGCGACCTCGCTGGTGGAGGAGACAGACCCGGACTGCGTCGTCGTCGAGAACGGTCCCTCGGGGTTCGACCTCGCGCGGTCGATCGCCGAGAGCCGTCCCGAGCGTCCGATACTCGCGATCGTCGACGCCGGCGAGCGTGTCGACCTCGCGGACGCGCCGGTCACCGACGTCGTCCGGACCTGCGGGGACTGGCCGGCGGTGCTCTCTCACCGACTCCGGCGGCTGGTCCGCTCGGCGGCCGACCGGAGAGCGCTCCGCGAGAGCCGGGACAAGATCGCACGGCTCCACGAGATCGAGTCGAAGTTGAGCGCGGCCGACGAGGAGCGAGAGGTCTACCGTATCGCCGCGGGGGCCGCAGAGCGCGTCCTCGCGTTCGACCAGTGCGTGCTCACCGTCGAGTCGGAGGGTCGTCTCCGCGTCGTGGCGACCTCCTCCGGGCTCCCCCCGGACGGCGCGGAGCCGAAGTCGATCCACGACGGGGTCGCCGGGCTGACGTACAGGCGCGGCGAGTCGACGCTCGTCGACGACGTCCGGGACCACCCGGAGGCGAACCCGGTCAAGCCGGACTACCGCTCGGCGCTGAGCGTTCCGATCGGCGAGATCGGCGTCTTCCAGGCGGTCTCGAGGGAGGTGGGGTGGTTCACGACGGAGGACCGCGAACTGGCCGACCTGCTCATGACCCACGTGGCGGAGGCGGTCGGTCGGCTGCGCTCGGCGCGTGCGCTCCGCGCCGAGCGCGACCGCTTCGCCTCGCTGTTCGAGACGCTTCCCGCGCCGGCGATCGAGGTCGATCTGGAGACCGAACGGATCGTCAGCGTGAACCCGCAGTACGAACGGACGTTCGGCTTCGAGGCGGATACGGTGGTCGGGACGCGCCCGGGTGACGCCCACGTCCCGGACGACCGACTCGGCGAGTACGAGGGGTTCATCGAGCGCAACCGGGCCGGTGAGACGGTCGAGAGCGAGGTCCGTCGGCGAACCGCGGACGGTGACGGCTGGTTCATCCTCCGGGCAGCGGCGCACTCGAACGGCGGGGTGTTCGCCATCTACGTCGACATCACCGACCGGGTCGAGCGCGAGCGTCTGATCGAACGCCTCCACGAGGCGACGCGCGAGCTGATGGAGGCGGAGGACAGGAAGGCGGTCGCGGACCGGGCGGTCGAGGCCGCCGCCTCGGTTCTCGGACTGCCACACACCAGTATCCACGTGTTCGACCGGGAGGCGTGGTCGCTCGTCCCGATCGCGTGGACGGGACGGGTCGAGGAGAACCTCGGCGAGCCACCGTCGATCGGTCCCGGAACGCTCGCCTGGGAGGCGTTCAGCGACGGCGAGACGCGGATCTACGACGACGTGACCGACGAGGATGAGGTCCTGAACCCGGAGACGGTGTTGCGGAGCGAGCTCTACGTGCCGATCGGCCGGGAGGG
>SKWB01000249.1 GCA_007129135.1 Halococcaceae archaeon
GCGGGCGGCCTCGCCGATCCGCTCGCGGAGTTCGTCGGTCAGCGCGGCGGAGGGCGCCTCCTCGATGACCTTCTGGTGTCGGCGCTGTAGCGAGCAGTCGCGCTCGCCGAGGTGCCGGACGTTGCCGTGCTGGTCGGCGAGGATCTGGACCTCTATGTGGCGTGGCTGCTCGAGGTACCGCTCGAGGTAGACCGACGGGTTGTCGAAGTACGCCTCGCCCTCACGTCTGGCGCTCTCGAGCTGGTCCTCGACCTCACTCTCGTCCCGGACGACCTTCATTCCGCGGCCGCCACCGCCACCTTCTGCCTTGATGGCGATCGGATAGCCGTGCGTTTCGGCGAACTCCTCGACCTCCTCGGGCTCGGTGACGGGGTCCGTGGTCCCGGGGACGATCGGCACGCCGGCCTCCTCCATGATCTTCCGGGCCTTCGTCTTCTCCCCGAGTGACTCCATGGCGTCGCTGGACGGCCCGATCCACGTGATCCCGTCGGCCTCTTCGACCGTGCTCGCGAACTCGGCGTTCTCCGCGAGGAAGCCGTACCCGGGGTGGATGGCGTCGGCGTCGGCCTTGTGGGCGGCATCGACGACGGCCTCGTGGTCGAGATACGAGTCCGCGGCCCGGGCCGGTCCCACGTTGTACGCCTCGTCGGCGTAGCGGACGTGGCCCGCCTCCTTGTCCGCCTCGGAGTAGACCGCGACGGTCCCGATGTTCAACTCCTCGCACGCCCGCATCACTCGGACGGCGATCTCCCCTCGGTTCGCGACGAGGATCTTCCTGAACATTCCTGTCGGGATAACACGAAGCGATGACCTCATTCTATCGGTTCTCAGGATGGAGTCAGCCCGATACTAGTCGCCATAGTAACATGTGTTCTGGAACGAGGTCCGACGAATTCCCTCCATCACGGGACGCGGTCACGTCGGCCCGCTCGGAAGGGCATGGCCTCTCGCGGGCCTCCTGTGTGGCGTGCTCGGGCAGGGGCTGTTCGTCGCGTCGGTCCACGCGGTGGCGACGCTCGCGGTGCCCGAGAACTGAATCCGGACAGCTCTTCGCCTCAGAACCGATCCGTCCGCCCGGCGGCGCTCCAGGCGTCCGTCGGCGCGCCCGTCGGCACCCGGACCTGGCGGTTCTGCATCGCGTCGACCCGGCCGGCGAACGTCCAGCGCTCACCCTCCCAGGTCGCCTCCCCGCCCTCGGCGGTCGCCTCCAGTGTCCGGATGTGACTGCCGATCGCCGCGGCGATGGCGGCGGCCTCCTCGGGGTCGGCGTCCGCCGGGATCGAGAGCCCCTCGAGGCCCCCCGTCGTCTCAGAGCGGGATGTTGCCATGTTTCTTCTCCGGGGCGTGTTCACGCTTCGATCGGAGCATCTCGAGGTCCGCGATCAGCCGTTTCCTGGTCTCTCGTGGCTCGATCACGTCGTCGACGAAGCCCCGGTCGGCGGCGGTGTAGGGGTTGGCGAACTCGTCTCGGTACTCGTCGATCAGTTCGTCGCGTCGGGCCTCGGTGTCGTCTGCCGCCTCCAACTGCTTGCGGTAGAGGATGTTCACCGCGCCCTGCGGGCCCATCACGGCGATCTCCGCCGTGGGCCAGGTGTAGTTGACGTCCGCACCGATGTGTTTCGACGCCATCACGCAGTAGGCGCCGCCGTAGGCCTTGCGGGTGATCACGGTCAGGAGCGGGACGGTCGCCTCGGAGTAGGCGTAGAGCAGTTTCGCGCCGTGTTTGATGATGCCGCGGTGTTCCTGGTCGGTCCCCGGCATGTAGCCCGGCACGTCGACGAGCGTGAGGATCGGGACGTTGAACGAGTCACAGAAGCGGATGAACCGCGAGCCCTTCATGCTCGCCTCCACGTCGAGCGTGCCGGCGTTCACCCGGGGCTGGTTCGCGACGACGCCGATCGAGTGGCCGTCGAGGCGGGCGAAGCCGGTGACGATGTTCCCGGCGTAGTTCTCCGCGACCTCGAAGAAGGAGTCCTCGTCGGCGACCCCGTCGATCACGTCGACGATGTCGTACGGCTTTCTGGGCTCGGCGGGCACGACGTTCTCCAGCTCGTCGCACCCGCGGTCCGGGTCGTCCCACGGCTCGACCCTCGGGGGGTCCTCGACGTTGTTCTGCGGGAGATAGGAGAGGAGGTACCTGATATCGTCGAGCACCGACTCCTCGTCGGGGTCGGCGAAGTGGGCGACCCCGGTCTCGGTGCTGTGGGTCGTCGCACCGCCGAGTTCGGCGAAGGTGACCTCCTCGCCGGTGACGGTCTTGATCACCTCGGGGCCGGTGATGAACATGTGGCTCGTCTCGTTCACCATGAAGACGAAGTCGGTGATCGAGGGCGAGTAGACCGCGCCGCCGGCACAGGGGCCCATGATCGCCGAGATCTGTGGGACGACGCCGCTCGCACGCTGGTTCCGGTGAAATATCTCCGCGAAACCCGCGAGACTCTCGACGCCCTCCTGGATACGCGCGCCCGCGGAGTCGTTGAGCCCGACGATCGGCGCGCCGACCTCCATCGCCTGGTCCATCACCTTACAGATCTTCTCGGCGAACACCTCGCCCAGGCTGCCGCCGAAGACGGTGAAGTCGTGGGCGAAGA
>SKWB01000046.1 GCA_007129135.1 Halococcaceae archaeon
CGGGCCGGGAGGACGTCCCGGTGGTCTGGAGTTCGAGCGAGGCGACCTACGGCGTCACGTTCGGAGAGGAAGCCCGGCCGCTCGATCGGCTCCCGATCGACGAGACACACCCACAGCGCCCCGAGGACGGCTACGGCCTCTCGAAGGTCGTCGGCGAGACGGTCGCCGAGTGGGCGGTCCGCCGTCACGGGGTTCCGGTCACCTCGATCCAGCCCTCCTGGATCCAGGTTCCGGGCGCGTACGAGACGGCCTCAGTCAGGGAGGGGTTCTCGTTCGAGGAGCCAACTCCCTCGGGGAGCCTCTGGTCCTACGTCGACGTCAGGGACGTCGCGCGGCTGCTCCGACTGGCGCTGGAGGCCGACGCGGAGGGCCACGAACGCTACCTCGCGGCTGCAGCCGAGAACTACCTCGGGGTCCCGACGGAGAGCGCGATCGAGGCGGCGTGGGGCGAGCTCCCCGAGGAGTGCGACCTGGAGGGGGAGGCGTCGGCGTTCTCGACCGAGAAAGCTCGACGTGAACTCGGCTGGGAGCCCGAACACGGCTGGCGAGAGGCCGAGGGAGCTGACGTGGAGGGGCCGGCGCTATGAGCGGCGAGCTGGCGGGGCGAACGGCGGTCGTGACCGGCGGGGCGAGCGGGATCGGTCGCGGCATCGCGATCGCGTTCGCCGAGGAGGGCGCGACCGTCGTCGTCGCCGATCTCCGGGAGGAGTCGCGGGTTGCAAGCGACGAGGGAACGACCGTCGAGGTCATCGAGAGGGCGGGCGGCGAGGCACGTTTCGTCCGGACCGACGTCACCGACGACGAGGCGGTGCGCGCGCTCGTCGCGGGGACGGTCGACGCCTACGGCGGACTCGACGTGCTGGTGAACGCCGCGGGGATCACGGGGACCGGAGCGGTCCACGAGACCACCGACGAGGAGTTCGAGCGGATCCAGGACGTGAACGTGACGGGTGTCGTCCGCTGCTGTCGCGCGGCGATCCCCCACCTGCTCGAGAGTGAGTACGGACGGGTTATCAACGTCTCCTCCCAGCGCGGGCTCCGCGGGGGCGAGGCGACCGAGAAGGCGGCCTACGTCGCCTCGAAGGGCGCGGTGAGCGCGCTCACCCGGCAGATGGCGCTCGACTACGGCCCCGAGGGAATCGCGGTGAACGCGATCTGTCCCGGCCCCGTCGAGTCCGGAATGACGCCGATCGAGAGCGACGCGGAGCGCGAGCGGCTGCTCTCGGGGATCCTCACGCCGTTCGTGGGGCGGCCGGAGGACGTCGCACCCGCGGCGTTGTTGCTCGCCGGTGACGGCGGCCGGTTCATCCACGGCCACGAACTGGTCGTCGACGGCGGCTACCTCGTGAAGTGATAGGGATCATCGTAGCCAACCGGATCTCTCGGACGGCCACGTCTCCAGCGTCGTCCGATTCACGATCGGGAACGTACGAACTTCTAGGATGAGGCTCTGTTGAAATTCTATTTTTCATATATTTCCTCGTCTGAAACAGCTGGTCGTCGAAGAGTGCGTGTCATTCATCGGTAGTCTTACACGCTTCTTTCAGGTATTGTCGGTATGTTGTTCCCAGAGGAGATCGAGACGGAACGGCTCCGTTTGCGACGACTCTGTCATAACACAGTGGACGTCTTCGAGTATCACGAACTGTGTTCGTACCACGAGCCAGCCATTGAGGAAGTCACCGAGTATCTCCCGTGGGACCCACACAAGACGGTGAAGGAAACGGCAGACTACCTCTCTAAACTCGAAGCAAAGTGGGAAGACGGAACGCGGGCGGAGTACGCCATTCGCCCGAAGGAGGGTAACCCGGGAGCGGGCGAAATCGTGGGTTCGGGCGGTCTCATCGTTGACTGGCGGACACGAACCGGCAAACCCGCGATTTGGCTCCGCCAACCGTTCTGGGGCAACAAATATTCCAGTGAGCGAGCAGATGCGATGCTCAAACTGGCTTTTGAGCGCCTTGAACTTGATTTAATTGCGGTTCCCGTACAAGACGGCAACGAAAGGTCTCGAAAAGCGGTAGAGAAGTACACTGACGCCTACGGTGGTCAGTACGACGGCGTCATCCGTAACTCGACGAGTCGCCCCGATGGCACGATAATTGATCATCACCGGTACACAGTTACACAGGAACAGTATCGAGATTCAATGACCGAGATGTAGGTCCTCTGTGCTGACCGCAGTCTGGTCGGAGCATATCACCTGCTGAGGATTTCAACAGAGCCACGATGATCCTTATGAGACGACGAGGGTACGCATCAGCCTCCTGGATTCCGTTTCCCGTCGGGCGTGTCGTCGGAGACTCCTGCGATTTTATACAGCCGGCGGGAGAGAGGTGAGCTATGGTCGTCGGAGACATCTCGACGGGGACGGACGTACTGGTGATCGGGGCGGGACCGGGCGGCTACGTCGCCGCCATCCGCGCCGGACAGCTCGATCTGGACGTGACGCTCGTCGAGCGCGAGGCGTACGGCGGAACGTGTCTCAACCACGGCTGCATCCCCTCGAAGGCGCTGATCACGGCGACGAACGTCGCCCACGACGCGGGGAACGCCGAGGGGATGGGGGTCCACGCCGACCCCGC
>SKWB01000338.1 GCA_007129135.1 Halococcaceae archaeon
GATACTGATCGTCCCCGTCGAGCTCGTCGAGGGGCTCGTGGACTCGGACGCCGCGTACCTCCTCGAACGAGAGCGACGGCTCGGTTTCGATACCCTCGCCGAGGTACTCCTCGTCCCAGGCCTCGGACGCTTCCTCGTAGTCGGCGTCCGCCGGAACGTCGGGCGCCTCGATCTCGTGGGGTGGTTCGTCCACCCGTGGCTCCTCCCCGACGACCGCCTCGGTCGTGTCGCCCCCTCCGTCGTCGTCCCCACTTCCCTCATCGCCGTTCTCGCTCGGGTCGTCGCCGTCGTCGCTCCCGTCTCCCGGATCCGCCAGGTCGTCGTTCGGGCCGGCTCCGTCCTCGATGCACCCGGGGAGCGTCGGTACGAGTCCCGATCCAGCCGCGACGAGCAGTCGCCGCCTGTTCATGTATCCGATCAGCGTGTCGGCAGATAAGTGTCTTCAGTAGACACAAAGAGCCGTTTCACCAATCCGTTCGAGACCGGTTCCCGGAGCGGTCACGGACTGAGCCGGTCCAGCCGGGCGGCCGCGAACGGCACCAGCATCTCCTCCGGGGAGAGCCCGCCGTGCATCCCGACCAGCTCGAGTTCCTCGTCGGTCCACCACGCGCTTCCCTCCCCTGGCACGCAGACCAGCTCTCCGCACCGCTCGTCGAACTCGGGATGCGGGTCGCGGTCGCCGAACAGCCCCAGCGACAGGGCCTCCTCGCGGGTGAAGGGGTGGGCGTCGAGGTGGGTATCGAGGACACCGTGCAGCCGGTCGAGGTGGCCGTCCCGGACGTGGAACCGGACGTTCCGCGGTCCGCCGACCGGCGGGATGGGCTCCCCCTCGCCATCACGTCGGAGGTGGTCCCAGATCGGTAGCTCCTGCAAGTCGACGTTCCCTCTGGGGTCCGTATCGACTTGGCCGTGGTCCGCCGTCACCACCACGAGCGTCTCCTCAGCGAGCGTGGGATCGAGCTTCCCGTGGAGTTCGCGATCGAGCGCGGCGGTGACGCTCGCGAGCTGTGCTGCGTACCTCTCGCTCTCGGTTCCCGATTCGTGTGCGACGCCGTCGAGGACCGGAGAGTAGGCGTAGACGAACTCGGCGCCGGACTCGAGCGCCTGCCGGATCGAGAGCGCCATCTCCGCGGCGTTCCGGTGGGGACGGCGGTCGATCCCGTCCTCGACGTCGCTCTCCGCGATCTCGACCGGACGAACCAGCGAAACGGCCGTCCCGGAGTCTGCTATCTCCTCGTGAATCGACCTCGGCGGGAAGAGGTCGGTCCGGCCGAAGCGGTCGGTCTCCGAGAGCGGTTCGTCGTCCAGCGTGGCGAACGGGAGCGTCTGGATCACGCGATCGAGTTCGGGGAGGTACTGCCACCAGCCGAGGACCGCGTGTTCGATCGGCTGGAGACCGCTCGTGAACGTCGTCATCGCCGCCGCGGTCTCCGAGGGGTACGTCGAGGTGAGCGGCGTGACCGGTCCCGCCTCGGTGAGCGACGCGAGAAAGGGGTGGTCGGCGTGATCGCGCTTCCAGTGTGCGTAGCCGAACCCGTCGAGCAGGACGCAGACCACGCGCTCTACGTCGGTATCGACACCGGAGAAGACGTCGTCGGGCAGCGGTCGGTCGGCCGTGAGACCACGGAGCGCTCGGAGCGTGTCCGGGACGTTCGCGAAGCAGTAGTCCCCGTAAGTGGGGAGCAGGGCGCCGTCACGAGCGTAGTCCTCGAGCAGCCATCGTTCGACCGATTCGCGGAGCACCCTTGGCGCTTCTCGCCGATCCGATATAGCGTTGATCGGTCGTGCAGATCGGTGTTCGGAAACCCCACTCGTAGGGGGAGTCGTATCCGCCCGGATGTCCGCTCAGCTTGACACGTCAGCGCCGAGCCCCGACAGCACATCGAAGAAGTCCGGGAACGAGACGTCGACGTGTTCGGCCCCCTCGACGGTCGTCTCCCCCTCGGCGACCAGGCCGGCGACCGAGAGCGCCATCACGATCCGGTGGTCGTCGTAGCCCTCGACCGCGGTGCCCACGAGATCCGTCTCCTCGCCGACGACCGTCAGCTTGTCTTCTTCCTCCTCGACGACGGCGCCCATCTTCTCCAGTTCGGTCGCCATCGCGCTCACTCGGTCGGTCTCCTTGTACCGGACGTGCTCGCAGTCGGTGATCCGCGTCTCGCCTCCCGCCGCCGCGCCGAGAACGGCGATCGTGGGGAGCAGATCGGGCGTGTCGCCGACGCCGACTTCGATCCCCGTGAGCTCAGACGCGCTCGTCCGGATCTCGCCTCCCTCTCTCTCCCACTCGACTGCGCCGCCCATCCGCTCGACGATCTCGACGATCGCGCTGTCGCCCTGCGCGCTCGGCTGCGCGCCGGTGACCGTCAGCTCCTCGCCGCAGAGCACGCCCGCCGCGAGGAGGTAGGAGATCGAGGAGAAGTCGCCGGGCACCGAGTACTCCGACGCGTCGTAGGTCTGGTTCCCTGGCACCCGAAACCCCTCCGGGGTTCGCTCGACGTCGATGGAGAACGCCGAGAGCACGTCGAGGGTGATCTCGACGTACGGTGCCGATTTCAGCTCCGTCGTGAGCTCGATATCGATCCCCCGCTCGCTCACCGCGCCGGCCATGAGCAGCGCGGTGATGTACTGGGAGGAGACGTCGCCGGGGATCGCGACCGATCCCCCGGGGATCGGCCCGCCGACGACCAGCGGGGCCTGACCGTTCCCACGGGTGCTCTCGGCACGCGCCCCGAGGTCCGAGAGCGCCGCCAGTAACGGCCCCTGCGGGCGGGAGCGGAGCGAGTCGTCGCCGGTGAGCACGGCGAGGCCATCACAGAGCGCGGCGGTCGCGGTCACGAGCCGCATCGTCGTGCCGCTGTTCGCGCACTCGATCACGTCGTCGGGGGGCTGGGGCGTTCCGCGAAAGCCCTCGATCTCGACGCTGTCGTCGCGTGCCTGGACCGTCCCGCCGTACGCTCGCACGGCGCGCATCGTCGCGCGCGGGTCGGCGCCGAACAGCGGGTTCCGTACCGTCGCGCCGTCGCCGTAGCCGGCGGCGAGGATCGCCCGGTGGGTGTAGCTCTTCGACGGCGGGGCGCGCACGCGGCCGGAGAGCCGCGAGGGAGAGATCGTGACGTCCATGTGCGGCTCCGAGACACGCTCGGCCCATGACCGTATCGGTCCCGTCGGGTTTTTGCGGGCGCGATCCCTCGACCAGGTCGAATGAAGACCGGCTCCGAGGACCCGCACAGCATTCGGTCGGTGGCGGTCACCGCGAACGACGTCGTCACCGCCTACGAGGCGACGGTTCGCGCGGGGAGAGAGACCGTCCTCCGGGTCACGCCGCCGTTCGTCCCCCGGGAGCGCGGCCGGCTCCACGTCCCGGGTCCGGGCGAGCCCTCGGGCGATCCCGCGCCGATCCACCTCGATCCGCGGACGCTGCTCCGCGAGGAGGCACTGGGCCCGTTCCCGACGCCGGACGACACCGCCGGAGCCATGGAGGCCGAGGGCGAGCGCTACTCGCCGGAGCGCCACCACGACCGGCACGTCGAGGCGGTCGAGCGGTGGCGGGCGACCGCACGGGAGGCGCTCGTCGAGGAGATCGAGATCGGAACTCCGGGCGGGGCCCACCGGATCGAGATCAAGGCTCTCGGTGGGGGCTGACGCCGGTCGCCCGGTCGGCTCCCGCCGGACCGTCCCCGGGCGAGGATTTCGGTCCCCCCTCTGGATCGGGGGTCTCAGCGAACTCGGGGAGCGTCGCCTGCTTCGTGTCGGGGAGCTCTCCGGAGACGACGTACGGGACGAGTATCAGCCCGGCGTTGATCAGCAACACCAGGAGGATCGGGGCGAGGAAGAGCCCGTAGAGGCCGAAGACGGCGGGCCCGACGATGTAGGCGACGATCAGCAGGCCCGTGTGGGTGTTCTCGCCGGAGATCAGCCCCCTGATGACGAGGTCCGGGATCGCGTCGACGAGGACGCCGACGACGGCGACGAAGCCGGCGACGTAGAGCAGCGCGGAGTAGTCGCCTTCGACGACGAGCCGGGCGAGCAGGGCGAGGGCGACCGGTACGTAGACGAGTTTGATCCCGATGACCGGGACGAGACTGCCGATCCCAGCGAGCGCGCCGAGGAGTGCGGGGAACGGGACTTGGACGATCGACGGCGCGACGAGGTTGTAGAGGGTGAAGACGACGATGCCGACCGCCGCGGTGACGAAGATGTTCACGATGTTGCCGAAGAGCGTCGCCGAGAGCTCGGGGTCGACGGCGCGGACGTACTCGGTGAGCACGCCGTCGCGGTCGAACGTCTCAAGCAGCCAGTCGACGAAGCGGGGGCCGTCGATCAACATGTAGTAGGTGAGCAGGACCAGGATCATCGTCTGGACGACGAGGCTGCTCGCCATCCCGAGGACGCCGAGCAGGCCCGTTCCGAACGAGGCGAGCGGCGCGGTCGCGCTCGCGCCGGCGATCGCCTCCTCGAGCTCGGAGAGCTCGATCCCACCGAGGTCCGCTTCGAGTACGCTCCTGACGAGCTGGTCCTGCACGCCGTACTGTTCGACGAGCTGGGCCGCCTCGATCAGGACGATCGATATCGTGTAGACGAGCAGGACGAGAAACGGCACGCCGAAGAGCACGAGCGCGAGCGCCGCCCGGACCCGCTTCCCGAGGTCGAACCGGCGGAGGAACCGGTAGATCGGCCGGACCGCGTAGTAGAGGAAGACAGCGACGACGACGACCGCGGTGAACGCCTCCACCACGTAGGCGGCGAGCGCGAACAGCGCGAGCAGGAGGATCCCGAGGACGATCCGCTGGCGGAGTCGGATGGTCTCCCGATCTGAGGTCCGGGACATTCGTCCGTCATAGTACGCCGGAGACATATATGAGGTCGCCCCCCGTTTCCGTGAATAAATGAGGGAAATGTTCATGAGTTCACGTCGGGAAGGGACGGGGATGGGTGCGATAGAACTCGAGGGGCTGACGAAGCACTACGGGGCGGTCGTGGGCATCGACGACCTGACGTTCTCCGTGGAGGGTGGCGAGATATTCGGGTTCCTCGGGCCGAACGGCGCGGGCAAGACCACGGCGATCAGGACGCTCCTGGGGCTGCTCTCGCCGACCTCGGGGACCGCCCGGGTGCTCGGCGCGGACGTGCGGGACGAGGGGGCGCTGGTCGAGGCGAGACGTCGTGTCGGCTACTTGCCGGCGGACCTCGGCTTCGACGAGGGGGCGACCGGTGAGCAGATCCTCGACCTCCACGGGAGGATCAAGGGTGATTCCCGGCGCGAGGCACTCCTGGCGCGCTTCGACCCGCCGATCGAGCGCCCGATCCGCGAGTACTCGACCGGCAACGAGCAGATGCTCGGCATCGTCCAGGCGTTCATGCACGACCCGGACCTGGTGATCATGGACGAGCCGACCTCCGGGCTGGATCCGCTGAAACAGGAGCGATTCCACGAGTTCCTCGCCGAGGAGAGCGCGCGGGGGACGACCGTCTTCTTCTCCTCGCACGTGCTGAGCGAGGTCAGACAGGTCTGTGACCGCGTGGGGATCCTCAGGGACGGCCGACTCGCCGCGCTCGAGGACGTGGAGACGCTGCTCTCGCGTGGGGGCAAGCGGGTGCGGATCAGGGTGGAGGGATCGCTCGATCCCACCGACCTCGCACTCCCCGGGGCGTTCGACGCCGAGTCGGTCGGCGACGCGCTGGCGTTCACCTACGCGGGCGAGTACGACGCGCTGCTCTCGCGCCTCGCGGAGCTCGACGTGATCGACGTCGAGATCGGCGAACCACCGCTCGAGGACGTCTTCATGCACTACTACGGCGAGGAGGGCGAGACGGACGACGAGGGGTCCACCGCACGCAGAGCGGAGGTAGCGGATGCTTGAGTTCGCCCGGTTCGAGGCCAGACGCCGGGCGAAGGGGACGGCGGCGCTCGTCGGCGGCGTGAGCCTCCTCGCCGCGTCGTTCACGGGGCTGTTCCCGTCGATCGAGCGAGCGGACGTCGACATGGACGCCTACGTGGAGGCGTTCCCCCCGGCGCTCCAGGAGGCGTTCGGCATCGCGGCGCTCGACACGATCGAGGGCTTTCTGGCCGTCGAGCTCTACCAGTTCGTCTGGCTCCTGCTCCTCGGGCTCTACTTCGCCTACAGCGCCGCCGGACTGATCGCGAGCGACGTCGAACGCGACCGGATGGACCTCACCCTCTCGCTTCCGGTCTCCAGGACGAGAGTGCTCGCGGAGAAGTTCCTCTCGGTCTGCGTCCCGATACTCGCGTTGAACGCGGTCGTTCCACTCGTCGTCTACGCGAGCGTGGTCGCGATCGGCCAGTCGATCGACCCGGTCGACCTCCTCGTGGTCCACCTGCTCTCGATCCCGTACCTGCTCGCCTGTGCCGCGATCGGCCTCGTCCTCTCCGTGCTCGCGGATCGGGCCGACCTCGCGAAGCGGGCGGCGATCGTCGTCGTCTTCGTGCTCTTCCTGGTGGAGTCGCTCGCCGCCAGCACGGAGAACCTGGAGTGGCTCGGCTACGTGAGCCCCACCCACTACTACGACCCGACGGCGATCCTCGTCGAGGGGAGTTACGACCTGACCGGGATGGGAGTCCTCCTCGTCGCGACGCTCGCGCTGGTGTTCGCGAGCAGGCACCGGTTCGTCCGGGCGGACGTGGGCGCATGAGCGGGTTCGACGAGCGCGAACGGGAGCGGATCCGCGAGGCACTGATCGCGACCGGGCGCGAGAAGTTCACCCGGCTCGGCGTGAAGAAGACGACGATCGCCGACCTCACCGAACCCGTGGGGATTGCAAACGGGACGTTCTACCGGTTTTTCGACTCGAAGGAGGAACTCTACTGGGCGGTGCTCGAGACCGAGCGGGAGGCGGTCGTCGAACGGGTGGAGGAGGCGGTAGAGGCGGCGGAGGGTCCCGAAGAGGCGATACGGGCGCTGCTCTCGGCGGTCTTCTCCGAGATCGAGACGAACCCGCTCGTGAGGGGGCTTCTCGACGACGGCGACGAACGGGCGCGGATGGTCCGAGGCATGAGCGAGGCCGAACTGGAGGCGGCCCACCGCGAGAAGCTCTCCCACCTGCTTCCCTACGTGGAGTCCTGGTCCGACGAGGGGATCGAGTTCGAGGCCGAGCCCGAGGTCGTCGCGGGGGCGCTCCGCTCGCTCGCGTTCCTCACGCTCCACGAGGCCGAGATCGGTCCCGACTACCCCGAGGTCCGTGACCTGCTGATCGAGAGCGTCGCGAGCGGGCTCGTCTCCGAGCGGGAAGACTGAGCCGAACCGGGCCCGTTATGTCGCCGCCGTGACCAGCGTAGCTATGGATCCCGACCTCTCCGCGCTCGACGCGCTCCTCGACGAGCGCGACGCCGAGGGCTACCTGATCGACGCGAGCTCCGAACAGTCCGATCAGCTCTACCTCTCGGGTTTCGACGCCCACGACCCCTTCTTCACGCTCTACACGGGAGAGACGCACCTCCTCGTCTCCGGACTCGAGTACGGGAGAGCGAGGAAGGAGGCGCGGGCGGAGACGGTCTCGAGATACGCCGACTACGACTACCAGTACGGCTCGCCGGACGAACGCCTGCGGATGCTCGCCGACTTCCTCGCCGACCACGGCGTCTCGTCCGTACTCGCACCCGCTCGGTTCCCGCTCGCGACCGCCGACGGCCTCCGGGACCGGGAGGTCTCGGTCGAGGCCGAGACCGAGGACGTGCTCACCGAGATCCGCGCGGTGAAGACGAGCGAGGAGATCGACCACATCCGCGAGGCACAGCGGGCGAACGAGGCGGCGATGGCCGCCGCGGAGGAGCTGTTGCGAGCGGCGAGTATCGAGGACGGCCTTCTGTCCCTCGACGGGGAGGAACTCACCTCCGAACGGGTGACCAGGGAGATCGAGCGGACGCTGCTCGAACACGACCACGCGCTCGACGAGACGATCGTCGCCGGGGGCGCACAGGGCGCGGACCCCCACGACCGGGGGAGCGGGCCGCTGCCGGCGAACGAGCCGATCGTGATCGACGTCTTCCCGAGGAGCAAGGCGACGAACTACAACGCGGACATGACCCGGACGTTCGTCGTCGGCGAGCCGACCGGGGAGGCGGCGAGACGCTACGAGGTGACCGAGGAGGCGCTCGACGCGGCGCTCTCGGCGGTCGAACCGGGCGCGACCGGCGCGGCGGTCCACGACGCGGTCTGTGACGCCTACGAGGAGGCGGGCTACGCGACGCTCCGGAGCGACCCCGGCACCGAGGTCGGGTTCATCCACTCGACCGGTCACGGCATCGGCCTCGACGTCCACGAACTCCCCCGGCTCTCGCCGAGCGGCGGCGAACTCGAGCCGGGACACGTGATCACCGTCGAACCGGGGCTCTACGACCCCGAGGTGGGTGGGATGCGGATCGAGGACCTCGTCGTCGTCACCGAGGAGGGCTACGAGAACCTCACGAGCTACGAGAAGCGGTTCGTCGTCTGAGCAGGCGGCTTTTTCCGATCCCCAGCCCTCGAACCCGCATGGATCTGACCGATCGGGTCGTGCTGATCACGGGCGCGGGCGCCGGCATCGGGAAGGCGACCGCGGAGTGCTGTGCGGACCACGGGGCGGAAGTCGTCGTCACCGACGTCGACGGCGAGGCTGCCCGTGCGGTGGCCGAGGGGATCGACGCGGAGAGCGCACGCCTCGACGTTCGCGACTCCGAGCGCTTCGAGGCGACGATCGAGGAGACGGTCTCGGCGTTCGGACGGATCGACGGCCTCGTGAACAACGCGGGGATCGGTCAGCCACCGGGCCCGGTCGAGGAGATAGACGAGAGGACCCGCGACGAGGTGTTCGGCGTGAACCTCTACGGCACCTGGAACGGGACGAGGGCGGTGATCCCGTACATGAAAGAGCAGGGGTCCGGCGCGATCGTGAACGTCTCCTCGCTCGCTGGGAAGACCGGGCTGGCGAACTTCTCGGCGTACTCGCTCACGAAGGGGGCGGTCCTGAACTTCACGCGGGCGGTGGCGACCGAACTCGGTCCGCACGGCGTGCGGGCGAACTCGGTCTGTCCGGGTTTCGTCGAGACCGCGCTCTCCGAGAGCTACTTCGCGGCCTCCGGTGATCCCGACCGGGCACGGAAGCGGATGGAGGCGAGCTACCCGCTGAAGCGACTCGGCGAACCGGAGGAGGTCGCCGAGCCGATCGTCTTCCTGCTCAGCGAGCGCGCCTCCTACGTCACCGGCCACGGCTTCACGATCGACGGGGGCTACTCGGCGGGGTAGGTCCGAACCGGTTTTGCCTGCGGCGCGGGAAAGGCGGGTGAATGAGACTGCTGATCGTCGGGGCGGGGGCGATGGGGCGCTGGTTCGCGGAGGCGGTCGCCGCGGACGAGGACGAGGTCGCGTTCGCCGACGTGGACCGCGCGGCCGCCGAGCGTGCGGCCGAGGAGGAGGGGGGAAGAGCGGTCGCGCTCGACGACGAGGGGGGGTTCGACGCACTCTGTGTCGCGGTGCCGCTCTCGGCCGCGCCCGAGGCGATCGAGGAGCACGCCCCGCGGGCGACGGCGGCCGTCTTCGACGTGAGCGGTGCGATGTGCGACCCGGTGGAGGCGATGCGTGCGGCCGCTCCGGACCGCGAACGGGCGAGCCTCCACCCACTGTTCGCCCCGGGGAACGAGCCGGGGAGCGTTCCTGTGGTCGTCGACGAGGGCGGGCCGGTAACGGAGGAGGTGCTCTCGCGGATCGAGGCGCGAGGGAACGCGGTCGTCGAGACCACGCCCGAGGAACACGACCGGGCGATGGAGACGATCCAGGCGAAGGCCCACGCCGCGGTGCTCGCCTACGCGCTCTCGCGCGAGCGGGTCCCCGAGGGGTTCGAGACGCCGGTCTCCAGGGGCCTCGACGACCTCGCCGAGACCGTGACCGGAGGGACGCCACACGTCTACGGCGAGATCCAGGCGGCGTTCGACGGCGCGGAGGACGTCGCGAGCGCGGCGGAGCGGATCGCCGAGGCCGACGGGGAGGCGTTCGAGGCGCTCTACCGCGAGGCGGGGACGAGAGCGCGACGGGACGATCCGGGAGCGCGATGACGCCCGA
>SKWB01000289.1 GCA_007129135.1 Halococcaceae archaeon
GCCGAGACGCTGGAGACGATGTGTCGACCGCTCGCGCCGGAGGGACGATGAGCCACCCGAGGGTGAAGATCTGTGGACACACCCACGAGGAGGACGTCGACGCCTCGGTCGCCGCGGGCGCGGACGCGATCGGCGTGATCACGGAGGTGCCGGTGGACACCCATCGGGAGGTCCCACCCGAGCGGGCGAAGGCGCTGCTCGACGGCGTCCCGCCGCTGGTCGCGGGCGTGCTCGTGACGATGCCGGAGACGGTCGAGGAGGCGCTCGAACTCGTCGAACGGGTCGATCCGGACGTCCTCCAGATCCACGGCCCGTTCGCGCCCGAGGCCGTCGAGGAGGTCGCCGAACGGGTCTCCGTGCTGAAGTCGGTCGACGCGGCCGACCCCGAGAGCGCTCTGGCGTTCGACGCCGTCGCCGACGCCCTGCTCGTCGACTCGGTGGACGCGAGCGGTGGGGGCGGCACCGGCGAGACTCACGACTGGGTCGCCACCGGAGCGCTCGTCGAGACGCTCGACTCTCCCGTCCTGCTCGCCGGCGGGCTCACGCCGGAGAACGTGCACGAGGCGGTCGAGACGGTCTCGCCGTTCGGCGTCGATGTCGCGGGCGGGGTCGAAGCGGAGGACGGGACGAAAGACCACGACGCGGTCGAGCGTTTCGTCGCGAACGCGGCCCGCCGGCGGGTGTGCGCCGAATGACCGCGCCCGACGACCGGGCGACGTTCGTCGAGCGCGTCGACGGGGCCGACGACCCGGTCGTCGCCTATCTGGAGGTCCCGCTCGGCGTCGAGACGACGCCGCTGTCGGCGTACGCGGCGCTCACCGGCCGGTCGACCGAGCGCGACGAGCCGAGCTACGCATTTCTCCTGGAGAGTGCGGAGAAAGTCGCCTCGAGCGATCCGGACGGGGCGTTCCGACCCTCGGCGGAGTCGGCCGATCGCCACGCCCGGTACTCGTTCGTCGGCTACGACCCCGACGCGGTCGTGACCGCGAACCCCGGCGAGGTGACGATCGAGGCCCTCGCCGACCCCCGTCTCGCGGAGCTGCTGCGGGCGGACGCGGAGGGCGACGTCCTCGACGCGCTCTCGGCGGCGCTCCCGGCGCTCCCGCTCGTCGGGTTCCCGGAGACGGAACGACAGCTGCTCACGGGCGGACTGGTCGGCTTCCTCGCCTACGACGCCGTCTACGACCTCTTCCTCTCCGAGGTCGGCGTCGACCGTCCCGAAGAGCTCCCGCTGCCCGACGCACGGTTCGTCCTCACGACGAAGACGCTCGTCTTCGACGAGGTCGCGGGGCTCGTCTCGCTCGTCTTCACCCCCGTGGTCTTCCCCGGGGACGACCCCGGAACGGTCTACGACGAGCTTCGAGCGGAGGCGAGACGGGTCACCGACGCCCTCTCGGACGCCCCCAAACCGGAGACCGGCGGGTTCGTGAAGGAGTCAGAGCGTGCCGACCCTCGCCAGGCCTACGAAGAGGCGGTCCGTGCGGCGAAAGAGCACGTCCTCTCGGGCGACATCTACCAGGGGGTGATCTCGCGCAAGCGGGAGCTCACGGGGGAGATCGACCCGCTCGGACTCTACGAGGCGTTGCGCGCGGTGAACCCCTCGCCGTACATGTACGTCCTCGACTTCGACGACCTCTCCGTGGTCGGCGCGAGCCCCGAGACGCTCGTCTCGGTCCGGGGGGACCTGGTGACGAGCAACCCGATCGCGGGCACCTGCGCGCGCGGGTCGAGCCCCGTCGAGGACCGCCGGCTGGCCGGGGAGATGCTCGCCGACGGGAAAGAGCGCGCCGAGCACACGATGCTGGTCGACCTGGCCCGAAACGACGTCCGGCGGGTCTCGGTACCGGGGTCGGTCCGCGTCGACGAGTTCATGAACGTGCTCAAGTACAGCCACGTCCAGCACATCGAGTCGACGGTGACGGGACGACTGCGCGAGGAGTGTGACGCCTTCGACGCGACACGGGCGACCTTCCCTGCAGGGACGCTCTCGGGCGCGCCGAAGGTCCGCGCGATGGAGATCATCGACGCGCTCGAGCGCGGCCCGCGAGGGGTGTACGGCGGGGGCGTCGGCTACTACTCCTGGACCGGCGACGCCGATATGGCGATCGTGATCCGGACCGCGACGGTCGACCACGACGTCGAGGGTCCGGACCGGATCACCGTTCAGGCGGGGGCGGGGCTGGTCGCCGACAGCGATCCGGCGAAGGAGTACGAAGAGACCGAGAAGAAGATGGACGGCGTGCTCGCCGCGCTCCGGGCGATCGAGGTCCAGGAGGTGCTCCGATGAGCGTCCAGCGCACAAAGCGGGTGCTGTTCGTCGACAACTTCGACTCCTTCACCTACAACCTCGTCGAGTACGTCTCCGAACACGGCGCGGAGACCGAGGTGGTGCGGAACACCGCGACGCTCTCCGAGGTGCGCGAGTACGACCCGGACGCGATCGTGATCAGTCCGGGACCGGGACACCCGGAGAACGAACGTGACGTCGGCGTCACGATCCCGGTCCTCCGGGAGGTGAGCCCCGAGGTGCCCACCCTCGGCGTCTGTCTCGGGCTCGAAGCGGCGGTCTA
>SKWB01000322.1 GCA_007129135.1 Halococcaceae archaeon
CGGGGGCGTCCTCGCCGTAGACGACCGCGACGATCAGCGGAATCACCATCGCGAGCGCCAGGTACTTGACGACGGTGCCGACGAGGCTCCCGCTCGCCCGCCAGTCGATCCACAGCCTCACGCGCTCCGTCCTCCCTGCTGCATACGTCTCCCTCACGTCCGGCGGGTAAGTGTTCATCTATCAGCAGCGGCTATATATATCTCGCTGCTCGATCGCATACGGCCGGCCGAACGCGCGTGTCCCCTCGTGTCGACCACGGCCGGATCTCGATACCCCGGTACAGCCGTCCGTACGAGCGGATCGGCTCTCGCGGTCGGCTCGAACGGCCGGACCCGGTTTCCGGGGTCCGCCGGCGAGGGCCGCACTTCGAAGCGAGCTCCCGACGAGACTATCACAACCCTTTATTCGTCCGCCGGGCAGTGAACGCCATGAAGGAGTGGCATCGGCGTATCGCACTCGCCCTCGGCGTCGTTTCCTTCGTCATCGTCTCGTACGCGACGATATACTGGTGGGCGATGGGAACGTTCGAGGGTCGCGAGATCGCGTTCGTGAAGGCGCTTCAGGTCACCGTCGAGTCGCTGACGACGGCGGGCTTCGGCGGGCACGCCCCGTGGGAGAGCACGGTTCTGAACCTCCTCGTGCTCGCGATGAACCTGAGCGGAGTCCTGCTCGTCTTCCTCGGTCTCCCGTTGTTTGCGATCCCGCTGCTCCGGCAGGCCCTCGAATCGTCGCCGCCGACTCGGAGCGGCCTGACAGATCACGTTATCATCTGTTCGCATTCCCAGCAGGACGAGGTGCTCCGCGAGGAGCTCGAAGCCGTCGGCGTCCCCTACCTGTTCGTGGATTCGGATCCGGACCTCGTCACCGAACTCGTCGAGGCTGGACGAAACGCGATCCACGGCGATCCCGAACAGATCGGGACGCTCCGGGCGGCGAACGCAGCGAACGCCCGCGCGCTGGTCGCCGACGTCGACGACGAGGCGAACCCGATCGTGATCCTCTCGGCCAGACGCGTGAACCCGGAGCTGCGGATCGTGAGTGTCGTCCGCGACTACAGGGTGGTCGACTACCACGAGTTCGCCGGCGCGGACGAGGCGGTGCTCGCCCGCCAGCAGCTCGGCGAGAGCTTCGCGATGCGAGCGCGCACGTCGTTCGAACGGGACCTCAGGGAGACCATCGAGGTCGAGAACGACCTGGAGGTCACCGAGCTGCTCGTCGAGGAGGGAAGTCCCCTGGCGGGCGAGACGCTCGCCTCGGCAGGCGTGCTCGACGAGCTCAGGATCACGGTCGTCGGGATGTGGATCGGCGGGAAGTTCGTCGTTTCGCCCCCGCCGGAGACGGTGCTCGAGGAGAACACGATCCTGCTGGCGATCGGGGATCACGACCACGTCGAGCAGGTGACCGCTCGTCCGGTTCCGACGCACTATCACCCCGAGCGAGTGATCGTCTGTGGATACGGAACAGTCGGCTACTCCGTCACGGAGGCGCTTCGGAGGGAGGGAATCGAGGTGACGGTCGTTGACAGACAAAAGAAAAACGGTGTCGACGTCGTCGGCGACGTCAACGATCCGGAGACTCACCAACGAGCGCGTGTTGCGGACGCGGAGACGGTTATCCTCGCGCTCGACGAGGACACCCCGACGATCTACGGGACACTCGTCCTGAAACAGCTCGATCCCGAGGTCGAGATCATCGCGCGTGCCGACGACACGGACAGTGTCTGGAAGCTCTACAATGCCGGTGCGGACTACGTCCTCTCGTTGCCCACGCTCACCGGCGAGATCCTCGCCTCGATGCTCGTCGACGAGGTCGATATCGTCACCCCGCAGATGGAGTTCGAGTTCGCCCGATCGGCTGCGCCCGCTCTCGCCGGTCAGACGCTCGCGGAGGCGGACGTCCGGTTCGAGACGGGCTGTACCGTCATCGCCGTCGAGCGCGATGACCGGCTGGTGACCGACATCGGTCCCGACTTCCGGATCGGGGAAGCGGACGTCCTGATCGTCGCCGGCCGACACGAGGCGATCGAGGCGTTCGAGCGGCTCGCCTCGTGAACCCGTCCTCTGTCCCCTTCCGGAGGTCGCGCCATCACTCGAAGAGATAGGTCTCGAACGCCTCGTGCTCCTCGCGCGAACCGATCGCGATCACGGTGTCCTCGGCGTCGAAGACGAACTCCGGCTCGGGATTCGAGGCGACCTCGTTTCCCCGCTCGATCGCGAGGACGGTCACGCCGAACTCGCGTCTGAGGTTCGTCTCACCGAGACTCTCGCCGACGATGGGTGAGTCGCCGTTCAGCGAGTACCACTCGATGACGACGTCGTCCCCGATGACGGTCTCCGGAACCTTGTCCGAGACCGGCTGGAAGTACGCCCCCTCGAGGATCGTCCCGAGGAGCCGTGACTCCCGGTCGGTGAGATCGAGGAGCAGCTCCGAGTCGGCGTCTGGCTGTTGCCGGTAGAACAGTTCGCGTCGGCCCGTGTTGTGGATGACGACGACCGCGTCTCCACCCGAGCGTAGATCGACCTCGAAGCGTTTTCCCACGCCCGGGAGGTCGGTTTCCGTCA
>SKWB01000222.1 GCA_007129135.1 Halococcaceae archaeon
AACGAAGGTAATTCTTAAGTCCGGCGCGGAGAGAGGTGAGAGGGAGGGTCGGTGGTCTAGTCTGGCTATGACACCTCCTTCACACGGAGGAGATCGGCGGTTCGAATCCGCCCCGACCCATATTCCGGTCGCGAGCACATTCGCGAGCGGCCGGTATTGACTCGGTCGGATTCGAATCAGGGAGTGAAGCGAGCGCGAGCGAGCGGAACGACCGCGGTTCGAATCCGCCCCGACCCACTTCTGCCGGCGCAACGCGACGAGCGGAGCGAGTCGCCTGTGCCGGTGAAGTGGTCTCGAAGGATTCGAGCCCAGAGGACGAGGGAAGCGAGTCCTCGCGGTTCGAATCCGCCCCGACCGACTGTCTACAGAACGCGCGCTGTCGTACCAGCCGGTTGGAAACTGCTAAGCCATCACACTCCGTCTGTTGGCCCGAAACGATTCATGGAGCGCCCACCCACGTCCGACCGACAGTTGAGCGCGTACGCCGACCTGCTGAGCGAAGAGCGCCTCGACGACCTCAGGGAGCGAGGGGAGCGTATCGCCGGAACCAGGGTCTGTCACGTCAACTCGACGGCCTCCGGTGGGGGTGTCGCAGAGCTGCTCCGCTCGCTCGTCCCGCTGTTCGAGGACGTCGGCGTCGAGACCGACTGGGCCGTGATGGAGGCGGACGAACCCTTCTTCGAGGTGACCAAGCGGATCCACAACGGGCTCCAGGGCGAGGAGGGGGGTCTCACCCCGGAGATGCGCGAGACCTACGCGGAGACGACCGAGCGCAACGCCCGGGCGTTCTCGGGCGAGTACGACGTGGTCGTCCTCCACGACCCGCAGCCGCTGGGGATGATCGGTACCCTCGAAGAGCGGTTTCCCGACACCCGGTTCGTCTGGCGCTGTCACATCGACTGCACCGCCGCCTCGCAGCCGTATCTGGACCTGCTCTCGACCCACCTCGAACACGTCGACCACGCGGTGTTTAGCCGGGCGGTCTACGGGGAGACGATCGGCATCGAACCCCGGTCGATCGTCTACCCCGCGATCGATCCGTTGACCGAGAAGAACCGTCCGCTGACCGAGGGGGAGGCGCGGGCCGAGCGCGACCGGCTCTCCTCGGTGCCGTTCGAGGGCGACGAGCCGATACTGACGCAGGTCTCGCGGTTCGACCCCTGGAAGGACCCTCTGGGCGTGATCGAGGCGTTCAGGGGCGTCCAGGAGCAGGTCCCCGACGCACAGCTGGTGTTGCTCGGCGGGATGGCAGACGACGACCCGGAGGGGAGGGAGGTCTACGAGCGTGTGCTCGCTGAGGCAGGCGCCGACTCGGGGGTCCACCTGCTGACGAACGAGCCGGATCTGACGGTGAACTACGTCCAGTCCCGCTCCGACGTGGTTGTCCAGAAGTCGATCAGGGAGGGGTTCGGGCTCGTGGTCTCGGAGGCGCTCTGGAAGCGGACACCGGTAGTCGCCTCGCGAGTCGGCGGGATCCCACTGCAGATCACCGACGGCGAGACGGGCTATCTCACGGAGCCGAAGGAGATCGGGACGGTCACCGACCGGATAACGCGGCTGTTCTCCGAGCCGGAGCTCAGGGAGCGACTCGGGGAGAACGCCCGCGAACACGTGAGAGAGCAGTTCCTGCTGCCGAGACAGCTCGGCGACTACCTGGAGCTGTTCGACCGTCTCGGCTGAGCCGATCGGTCAGAGTCCGACGAGCGAGAGCAGTCGAAGGAGGGCGCCGACGACGAACAGCGCGATCAGTAGTCCGGTCGTGATGACGACGATCGGTGCGAGCTGTTCGCGCTCGAAGGCGAGGGCCTCGGTGAACACGGCCGAGCGAAGCAATGCGAACGGCATAAGCGTTGCCCGTTCGCGAGCACAGCAACGGGACGAGACGAACGGCCAGTACGGTGGGAGTGTACGAACGGTCGGGGCCTCCGTGCGAATAGTTTACTACCTGTACGCCACACGGTGGGTATGGAGATCAGAGACGCCAAGCCCGAGGACGTCGAGTCGCTGCGAGAGATCGCTCGCCGCTCGTTACGGGAGTCCTACGACTTCATCGAACCCGGAACGATCGACGAGGCGGTCGAGCAGTGGTACAGCGACGAACGACTCGTCGACCTGCTGACCGACGACGACGTCTCGCTCCCCGTCGTCGAGGTCGACGGCGACGTCGTCGGGTTCGCGCAGTGCCACGTCGTCGAGCACCCCGAGCGGGTCGGCGAGATCCACTGGCTGCACGTCGATCCGGAGTTCAGGGGGCAGGGTCACGCGAGCGCCCTCTTCGAGCACGTAGCGGGGGCGTTCGACGCGGAGGGGATCGACCGGCTGAAGGGGCTGGTGTTCGCCGAGAACGAGGCCGGGAACACGTTCTACGAGTCGCGCGGGTTCGAACGGGCGTACACGAGAGAGCAGTCGATCGCCGGGAACGAGCAGACCGAGAACGTCTGGGTCACCGTCCCCGACGACGAGCCCTGGCGACAGGAGATCGAGCCCTGGACGACCGACGACGGGGAGGAGGTCTACGTCGTCTACCGGGAGGCGTCGATCGGCTCCGAGGG
>SKWB01000286.1 GCA_007129135.1 Halococcaceae archaeon
GAGCCGAACGCCTCGCCCGCGTCGGTGGCGATCCGGAGGTCCTTGTACTGGTAGGAGGCGAAGAAGCCGGGGTCGAACTCGCCGCGGATCATGGTCGGTGCGCGGTTGTCGAGCGCCCAGCAGCCCGCCGCGCCGCCGCTGATCGCGTCGACGACGGCCTCGAGGTCCGCACCGGCCTTCTCCGCGAAGACGAGCGCCTCGCTCACCGCCTGCATCGTGTTCGCGACGACGATCTGGTTACAGGCCTTGGTGACCTGTCCCGCGCCGCTCGGCCCACAGTGCGTGATCGTCCCGCCCATCGCCTCGAGGATTTCGCGGTTGTCGTCGAGCACCTCGCTCTCGCCGCCGACCATGATCGAGAGCGTCCCTTCGATCGCCCCCTCCTCGCCGCCGCTGATCGGCGCGTCGAGCATCGCGCCGCCCCGCTCCGAAACCTCCGCCGCGAGTTCTTCGGTGACGGTCGGCGAGATGGTCGACATGTCGACCACCGTCGTCCCCTCTCCTACGCCCGCGAGGATCCCCTCGTCGGCGCGCATCAGCTCCGAGACGACCGCCGAATCCGGCAGACACGTGATCAGTACGTCCGCCCGTTCGGTCGCCTCCTTCGGGGAGTCGGCCGATCCCCCACCGTGGTCGACGAGCTCCTCGACCGGCTCTCGCGAGCGGTTGTGGCCGACGACGTCGTAGCCCGCCTCCAGCAGGTTCTTCGCCATCGGCAGTCCCATGATCCCCAGTCCGACGAACCCGATCGTCTCTCCTGACATCGGTAGAGGAATCCGGTCGGAGGGTGAAATAACCCCCTCTCTCGGCCACGTTCGCCGTCTCTCGGCTCCGACTCACTCCGTGGGCCGAGAGGTGCCGGCGGCGTCCTCGCCGGACCACGCCGACTCCGATTCGGAAGAGATGACCTCGAACGCCGACTCCTCGCAGGAGCACGCCGCCTCCCCGCTGATCGAGTGTATCGTCCCGTCGGACCAGACCCGAACCGGAACGATCGCGCCACAGCCCGCACAGCGTGCGACGGCTTTCGTTTTCTCCTCGTCGGTCATACTCCCGGCGCTTCGAACGCAGGGCGTATTTATGTGTCGGATCGAGCGAGGGAGGCCCCGTCGAACGGATACGAACGCCCCCCTCGAACCCATCGAGACGGTCGTGCTCGCTCGTTTCACTCGCCGTGCGGTTGCGACTCGCCTGCTCGAGTCTCTCGGGCCGCGCTTTCGACGTACCGGCTGGTCGCCTCGCTCGTCGCGTCGAACGTCGAAAAACGCCGTCACAGGAATCCGGCTGATTCCCGCGGCCCGTGAAATCGCGAGCGATTGCACGCCGTCGCAGTACTCCGTCCTGCGGGCCGTAAATTCTAGAAGTTCGACGCCGCCACCAGGACTCGAACCTGGGACAACCTGGGTAACAACCAGGTGCTCTACCAACTGAGCTATGGCGGCTCACTCATCCCTACCTGACTCGATCAAAAAGCGCTTTCGTTTTCCCCCTATCGACACGCTTTCGCTTCGCCGCCGGAAAGACCCGGTATGACCGAGGACAGGGCGCTCTCGCAGGTGGTCGCGGCCGTCCGCGAACGGGTCACCCCGGACGAGGCCGAGCGCGAGGCGCTCGCGCGTGTCGCGGCCGACCTCGTCTCGCGGACAGAGGCGGCGGCCGCCGACCTCCCAGTCGAGGCCGACGTCCTCCGCGTCGGCTCGACCGCCCGCGACACCTGGCTCGCCGGCGACCGCGACATCGACGTCTTCGTCCGGTTCCCACCTGACCTCGCTCGGGAGGCCCTCGAACGCTACGGCCTCGCGGTCGGGCACGAGGTGCTCCCCGACGGGCGCGAGGAGTTCGCCGAACACCCCTACGTCGTCGGCGAGGTCGAGGGCTTCGACGTTGATCTCGTCCCCTGCTATCGTCTGGAGTCGGCCACCGAGATCAGGTCGGCCGTGGACCGAACGCCCTTTCACACCCGGTACGTGGAGTCCGCGCTCACACCCCACCTCGCGGGTGAGGTGCGTGTACTGAAGGCCTTTCTCTCCGCGCACGGCCTCTACGGGAGCGACCTCCGCACGGAGGGCTTCTCGGGCTATCTCACCGAACTGCTCGTCATCGAGTACGGCGGGTTCGACGGGGTCTGTACCGCCGCCGCCGACTGGCATCCCCCCGTGGAACTCGACCCGGAGGGCCACGGCGAGGCGACGTTCGACGACCCGCTCGTCGTGATCGATCCGACGGATCCGGAACGGAACGTCGCGGCGGTGCTCTCGGAGACGAACGTCGCCCGGTTCCAGCACCACGCTCGCGCGCTGCTCGCCGATCCCTCGGTCGAGCGGTTCGAGCCGGTCGAGCCGGAGCCGCTCTCCGAGGACGAACTCCGCTCGCTGCTCGACCGCCGGGGAACGACCCCGCTCGCGATCCGGTTCGAGGTGCCCGACATCGTCGACGATCAGCTCTACCCACAGCTCAGACGGACGCTCGTCGGTCTGGTCGAACGCCTCGAACGGCACGGCTTCGAGCCGCTTCGGGCAGAGGCCGTGGCCGACGACGCCGC
>SKWB01000304.1 GCA_007129135.1 Halococcaceae archaeon
ACTCCTCGACGTAGGCGTCGGTCTTGCCGTACTTGAGTGAGTGCGCTCCCGTGGTGTTGTTCCCGATCGCCCCGCCGAGCGCGCTCCGGTCCGCGGTCGAGGGATCCGGCGCGAACTTCAGTCCCGTGTGCTCGATCGCCCGGTTCAACCCGGCGACGGTGATCCCGCTCTGGGCGCGGGCGATCCCCTCCTCCGGATCGATCGCGAGGAGGTCGGTCATATGTCTCGAGAAGTCGAGGACGACCGCCCGGTTGACCGCCTGACCCGCGAGGCTCGTCCCGCCACCCCTCGGGAGGACCGGGATCTCGCGGTCGGCACAGTAGGAGACGACCGCCGCGACGTCTTCGGTCGATCGGGGGAAGACGACGCCGATCGGCGTCACCTCGTACGCGCTCGCGTCGGTCGCGTAGAGCTGTCTCGTGTACTCGTCGAAACGGACGTCGCCCTCGACGAGTCCCTCCAGATCCCGGACCATCCCGGGCCGACTCACCTCGCCGCTCACGTAGTCGTAGTTCGAGCGGTCGTCGGTCGCCGGATCTCCTCGCTCCCTGCTCGTCGCCATCAGTTCCCCGCTCCTCCCGTGTCCGTCCCGACGACCGCCCCTCTCTCGCCCGTCCGGTCGACCACCCCGGCGGCGACCGACGGCTCGTCGACTGTTGGCAAACCGCTCATATCCGTACCTGCGCTCACGGCCGTATAACTGTTGTGCGATGCCGTCGCACGTCGTTGACGATCGATCCCGCGGGACTACTCCGGGATCGCCCCGCGCTCTCTGAGCCCGTCGATCTCGTCCTCACTGTAGCCGAGTTCGGAGAGGACACTCTCGGTGTCCTCGCCGAGCAGCGGCGGGCCGGAAGTGAACCCGCTGTCGGCGCTCGCGAAGTTGAGCGGGTGCTCGATCGCGTCGATCTCGCCGAGCGCCGCGTGCGGGAGCGTGCCGACGACGCCGCGGGCGTCGACCTGCTCGTTCGTCAGCGCCTCGTTCACGTCGAAGACCGGACCGACGGGGAGGCCCTTCTCGTCGGCGAGCAGCGAGACCCACTCGTCGGTGGTACGCTCGGCCAGCGTCGCCGACAGCTCTTCCTCCAGTTCGTCCATGTGTTCGACGCGGTCGCCGTTCGTCTCGAAGCGGTCGTCCTCGGCGAGTTCGGCCCGGCCGATCGCCGCACAGAACTCCTCCCAGAGCCGCTGGTTCCCACAGGCGACGTTCAGGTAACCGTCCTCGGTGGGATAGGACTGATACGGCGCGAGCACGGGGTCTTTCGTCCCCATCCGCGAGGTCTCCTCGCCGACGAACGCCTTGCCCGCCTGCTTGGTGAGCCACGGCAGCGCCGCGTCCAGCATTCCTAGTTCGACGCGCTCGCCCTCGCCCGTCCGCTCTCGCCTGAAGAGCGCCCCGACGACGCCGAACGCCGCCCACATCGCCGTGATCAGGTCCGTCTGCGGGAGCCCGACTTTCACCGGGTCGCCGTCTTCGGGGCCCGTGACGCTCATGATGCCGCTCATCCCCTGGACGAGGAGGTCGTAGCCCGGCCGCTCGCTCCAGGGCCCCGAGTCGCCGAACGCGGAGATCGAACAGTAGATCACGTCCCCGTTTCGCTCCCGCACGTCGTCGTAGCCCACGCCGAGACGCTCCGCAGTACCGGGTCGGAAGTTCTCGATCACGACGTCCGCGCTCTCGATCAGGTCGTAGAGCGCGGCCAGCCCCTCCTCGGACTTGAGATTCAGTTCGACGCTGCGCTTGCCGTAGTTTACCGTCCAGAAGTACGGCGACTCGCCGGCATCCGCGGCGGGCCTCCCGGGACCGTCGTAGCCCTCGACCGGGACGAACGGCGGCCCGGAGTGCCGGCTGTCGTCGCCCGCACCCGGGCGCTCGATCTTGATGACCTCCGCACCCTGGTTCGCGAGCATCAGCGTCGCGAACCCGCCGGTGACGAACGTCGTGAGGTCGACGACCGTGATACCCTCGAGTAGTGTGTCGCCGCTGTCGGGGTTCATGCCATACCCAGGCGCGAACCGAGTATTAAGCGTTCCCGTTACCCCAGTGGCACCCTCGATCCCGGATGCTCGGATCACCTCGGTCGGGTCGGGCACCCGGCCCCCTCGAACGTCCCGCACCGACCCACCGTCACGCTCGCTGAGCGCGCCGGGACCTCTGTCGACGGCGCCCGCTCGCCGAGAGGACCGCTCTCGAACTCGATCCGAACATGTGGGATTTAACACCGCGCGTCCACTACGGTCGGTATGGCCGACGAGGTCAGATCGACGGCGAAGACGACCGAGACCTCCCTTCGGGTGCTCGAGGCGCTGGTCGAGGAGGACGGAGCGACGATCGACGGGCTCGCCGAGCGCCTCGGTCTCGCGCCGAGCACGGTCCACCGCCACCTCGCCGCGTTCCGGAAACACGGCTACGTCGTAGAAGACGGCGCGGAGTACGGACCGAGCCTCCGGTTTCTCACCGTCGGCGGGCACGTCCAGCGGACCACCCCCTACTTCCCGGCGATCAAGGAGAAGGTCGACGCGCTCGCCGAGGAGACGGGC
>SKWB01000020.1 GCA_007129135.1 Halococcaceae archaeon
GCCCGCGTGCGTTCGGGTTCTCCTCGTCCATCGGGTTGTAGACCTTCGTCGCGACGACCGGCCAGTCGCGGTCGTAGCCCGAGAGCGCCTCGCCGAGGATCCGTTCGGACTCGCCGCGCGAGTACATGTTCGCGGTGTCGAAGAAGTTGATCCCGAGGTCGATCGCTCGCTCGACGAGTTCTTTCCCCTCCTCGTCCTCTAACACCCACTCGCGCCAGTCCTTCGAGCCGAAGCTCATGCAGCCGAGACAGATCCGGCTCACGTTCAGTCCCGTCGATCCGAGGGTGGTGTACTCCATGTCCCGTGTGTGCGGGCGGTTCACAAAAGCGTACCCGAGGCGGCAGAAGGAGGTCTCGACTGCAGGAACCAGTCGGTTCGGATGGACTCCCTGACCGTGACCCCGACGACCCAGGTTCCGACGATCAGCGAGAAGATCGCGATCAGAAAGGTCGTGTCCCCCCCGATGAGGACGTATGCACCGACGCCAGCGAGTGTAATCCGAACGCCCGCGAGCGCGAGTATCGTCTCGTCCATCCGAACGGGTTCGGATCGTCGATCATAGCTCTTGAGGGTAGCGGGTGGCTCGAGCGATCGGCTCACCCGGAGACGGAGACGACGATCGCCCCCGCGACCACCACGCTCGCGGCGACCGCGAGGTCCCAGGTCACGCGTTCGAGCCCGCGCGGGAGGAAGGCGTAGGAGAGGACCAGCACGGCGAGCGGCGAGACCTGGATGATCGGGACGACGACGACCACCGGTGCGATCTCCAGCGCGAGGAAGTAGGCCCCGAGTGCGAGCGTGCTCGCGACACCCGCGGCGACGTACCACCGGAGGCTCGGGCCGAGTACGTCGGAATCGGGTAGCGAGCGGGTGAGCGAGAGCGCGAGGAGGAAGCCGAGGGAGGCGGCCGTTACCTTGATAGCGAAGCCGGGGAGGACGGGCGTCCCGTCGGCGAGCCCCCAGGAGATGAACACCGGTTCGATCGCGAAGAAGACCGCCGCCCCGAGCGGAATCGCGAGCGAGAGACCGACCTCCCTGAGCGGGAGGTCCTCCTCCTCGTTCGCCGTCTCCCAGGAGATGTAGGCGACGCCCGCGACGATCAGGACGATCCCGAGGGCGTGGACGAGGGTGAGCGACTCGCCGAGGAAGAGCACGGCGAGCACGGTCGAGAAGAGCGCGGTCGAGGCGACGACCGGTGCCGATCGGCTCGCCCCGATCGTCTCGACGGCCTTGAACTGACAGAGCCGCCCGAACAGCGAGCCGGCGAGACCCGCGCCGACGAACGCGGCGACGGCCCCGAGACTCGTCACCTCCGCCGGTGAGGAGAAAAAGAGCGCGAGCGGGACGACGATGACGACGTTACAGACGAGCGCGACGGTCACGGCGTCGAGGGTCGATCCATCGGTGGTGGCGAGCCTGACGAAGACGTACTGGGCGGCCCAGGCGAGCGCCGCGACGAGCGCGAGTCCGGCACCGAGGAGGGCGTCGACCATCGCTCAGAACGCGAGCGGGCTGGTGATGAGCGCGGCGTCGACGAACAAGAGGACGCCGACGACCGATGCCGCGAGGAAGAAGGGCCAGGCTCGCGCGGCGGGCTCTCTGACCTTTCGCTCCTCGAGGCCACGGGCGAGTTTACCGGAGCCGACCTCGACGAGCGCCGCGAGGACGAACCAGAGGACGACCATCGCGAGGACGAGGTGACCGCGGGTCGACCCGAAGAGCGTCTCCGCGGTGTAGCCCGTCCCCGCGAGGTGGCCACCGGTCAGGAGCAGGACGAGCACGCTCGTCCGCGAGACGGTCTTCAGCCGCGAGACGACCGATTCGAGCGGGGCGGCGTTGAACTCTCCCCTCCGGGCGAACGGGAGGATACCGATCGTGACGAAGAGCACGCTTCCGACCCAGAGGGCGGCGAAGAGCAGGTGGAGCGCGTTCATCGCGGTGTCGACTGCCATACCCGCACGTTCGACGGGGCCGTATCAGCCCTTGCGGTTTCGCTCCGATCGTTCGGGGTCGCTCACCCGGGAGTCGACCGAGGCGAGCAGGATCAGGTAGAAGACGAGCGCGCCGCCCGCGAGCGCGTAGAACGCGGTCTCCGGATAGCTCCGCCTCGCGAACAGCCAGGCGAGCAGCGCGGTCCAGGCGACGACGACGAGGCCGTTCCTCGCCAGCGCTGCCGGCGATCGATCGATCCGGAGGCCCGAGTCCTCGACACCGCGCTCGCGGCCGCCCGCCGAACGGTCCATGTGACCTTTCGCCGCGGCAGGGATCTAAACCCGACGGTCGCGCTCGGGTCAGGAGGAGCCGTTCTCCCTCCCGGGTCCGGCCGCTGGGTTTAGGTCGAACGGGCGATAAGACGGCTCGATGAGCGGCGACGCACCGTTCGACGTTCCGGACCGCCCCGAGCGTCGCCTCGACGACGGCAGCGTCGAGTACGCCGGCAAGGTGGTCTACCGGCTCGAACCCGGTTCGGAGGGGCCCGTCGAGCGGTGGGTCACGGAGGTCCTCGCCGCCGACCGCTACACCGCGGGGGACTGGTTCGACCTCCCCCTGCCCGTCTACCTCGTCTGCGATCACGAGGTCGGCAGCCTCTTCCGCGTCGTCGTCTCCTCGGGGCACGTCGAACTCCAGTTGCTCCCCGAGACCGACGAACGTGCCCTCTCGGCGTTCTTCGACCGTCTCCGGGCCGAGAGCGACGAGATCGAGTGGTCCGTCCGCTGTGAGGTCGACTAGAGCCCGCGACGTGGGTCGTCGGAGGTCCCGAGGAGGACCCGATAGAGGAGGTAGCCGAGGAGGAGCGCGAACAGCAACAGCCCCATCGTCTCCACGAAGCGGTAGGTGGCGTACAGGAGGCGGGTCACCCAGCGCATGGCGACGAACCCGCCGAAGATCAGGACGGCGAAGGCGAGTCCGCCGAGCGCCGCACCGGCTCTGTCCATGGTGAAGGTGGAGCCCCCGGCTACCTATATCACTCGCCGTCGGGTTCGATCGGCCGGAGCCCGGTGACCGAGAGCAGCGCGAGCGTGAACAGCAGACAGACGAGCGCGAGCGCCGTGAGTCCGAAGGGCAGCGAGAGCAGCATCGACGTCCGGTCGCCGATCACGAGCCGTGTCGTCCCGCGGACGACGAACGTCACGAGGATCAGTCCGAACGCGAGCAGCCCCAACCGAACGTAGGTCGACTGGCGCATACGCCCCCTTCTCACCACCCCGGCGAGTCGCTTTCGGTCGGCTTTTGCCGTCCACTCCCTAACTCAGGCCGTGCGACCGACGAGCGACGGGCGGTTTCGGGTGCTGGCGAACCCACACGGCGACGGACCGATCCTCGTGGACGTCGAGACGACGGAGCCGACCGCCGTCGAGCCGACGGCCCTCGCGAGCGACCTCCTCCCGGGCTACCTGGTGGACGGGACGCTCGCGTGGGACGACGGCCGCGCGGAGCTGACCGAGAGAGCGGTGAGAGAACGGAGCCTGATCGAGTTCGTCGACGGCGCGGAGCCGCTGTTCGAGGTCGCGCGCGACCTCTGCGAGGAGGCCCGGCGGACGGGCACCGCGATCGCCTCGCGGACGACCTACAGCACCGATGGGGAGGCAAACGGCGCGCTCTACGCCTTCGCCGACGGCGGCGCGCGGGACGTCTTCGACGAACTCGCGACGGGGGCGCTGCCGATCGAACCGCTGTTCGACCGCCTCGGTGACGGGAGGGAGCCACCGCACGAGGCGTTCGTCATCCGGTCGCCGGAGGTGGCGTTCGTGCTGGTCTACCTCGTCGCGCGCAAGGGGTCGACGCTCGCCGACACCGTCCGGGAGACCTACGACTGTCCGCGGCCGGCCGAGCCCGGGGACGGACCGTAACGGTTTGGACCCCCGGGCGGCGAGCGTAGGTATGCTCACCGTTGGCGACGCTGCCCCGGAGTTCGAACTCGAAGATCACCGCGGAGAGACGGCCGCTCTGCGCGAGCGGGACGGCCCAGTCGTCGTCTACTTCTACCCCCGGGCGGACACCCCGGGCTGTACGACCGAGGCCTGCGGCTTCAGGGACCGCCACGACGAGTTCGCGGACCGCGGGGTCGAGGTCCTCGGGATCAGCGACGACCCCGTCTCCGACCTCGCGGCGTTCGCGGCGGAGTACGACCTCCCGTTCCGCCTGCTCAGCGATCCCGACGGCGAGGTCGCGAACGCCTACGACTCCTACGGAGAGAAGAAGATGTTCGGCAGGGTCTTCGACGGCACGTTCAGGAACACCTACGTGGTCGACGAGGGCAGGGTCGTCGCCGCCTACGAGGGTGTCTCGCCGGAGGGTCACGCCGAGGAGATCCTCACCGACCTCGACGCGATGGACTCCGCGGAGTGATCCCGACCCGTGGATGGCCGCCGAGGCGCACTCCAGCCCGCGAAATATATAGTGTAAATAGTCAGTTCCTCGCCGGTAATCAGACACGAACGACGAGGAAACCCCGGCTCGGAGTACGACCGACCGAACCGCTCTATTCCTCTCTTGATTCGATTCGCTGCAGGCGTAACGTATAGATACATAGCGGTATGTACTCTCAATAGCGATGCTGGACGAGCTGTTCGCGTCGGTCAGCCCGACGGTGCTCCAGCTCCTGCTGGCGACGGCGCTCGGCACCTTCCTCGGGCTGGAACGCGAGTGGTCGGGGAAGACCGCGGGCATCCGCACGTTCGCGCTGATCACGCTCGCGGGCGCCGTCTTCACCATCCTCGGTCACGAGCTCCTGCTCGTCGTCGGCGCGCTGCTCGTCGTCGCCCAGGGGGTGTTCATGGGGGTTCGTGGGCTCTTCGAGGAGGACCACGGCCTCTCGCTCACGACGAGCGTCAGCCTGTTCGTCGCCTACGGCGTCGGGATCCTCGTCGCCTCGGGCTACGCGCTCGAAGGGGTGGTGGTGGCGCTGCTCTCCTCGCTGCTCCTCGTCCTCAAACGCGAACTCCACGGCTTCGCCCGCGAGCTCTCGCACGAGGAGGTGCGGAGCGCGAGCGAACTCGCGATCCTCGCGTTCGTCGTCTACCCGCTTCTCCCCACGGAGCCGATCGGGCCGTGGAACGCGATCGACCCCCGGACGGTCTGGCTGCTCGTCATCGCGATGAGCGCCATCGGCTTCGCCAACTACGTCCTGATCCAGACCTACGGCGCGGAGGGGATCGGGCTGAGCGGCTTCCTCGGGGGGCTGGTGAACTCGACGGCCGTCGTCGGCGAACTCGCCTCGCGTGCGAGCGGTGCGGAGTTCGACCGCCTCGCGGTGGGTGGCATCCTGCTCGCGATCGCCGCCATGTCGTTCCGGAACGCGGTGATCGTCGTGCTCTTTCTCCCCGAACTCGCGCTGCTCGTCGGCGTCCCACTGGTCGTGATGACGCTCGCCGGGATCGCGATCTCGCTCCGGGTGGGTGACTGGACCGAGGGGTTCGAGGCGGAGTTCGACTCGCCGTTCAGCCTGAAGTCGGCGCTGAAGTTCGGAACGCTCTTTCTCGTCGTGCTGGTGGCCTCGGCGGCCGCCCAGGCCACCGTCGGCGAGGCCGGCTTCGTGCTCACGAGCGCGCTCGGCGGGCTGGTCTCCTCCGGCTCGGTCGCCACCACCGCGGTCGTGCTCGTGGGTAACGGCCAGCTCGCCCCGACGACCGCCGCGGTCGGCGTCGTCGTCGCGACGGCGGTGAGCGTCGCCACGAAGGTCGCGCTCGCCGCCTCGATGCGCCGGTCGATCGGCAGGCCCGTCGGGCTGGCGAGCGCGGCACTGATCGCCGTCGGGGCGCTCGCGACGGCCGCCGTGGTCGCGCTCGCCTAACCGAACGGTCGATCCGCGATGACGCCGTCGACGCCCGCCGCGCGCAGCCGCCGGAACTCCCGCTCCCGCGTCGCCGTCCACGCCTCGACGCGCAGGCCGGCGTCGTGTGCGCGTTCGACGAGGTCGGTCGCGAGCGGGAGACCGAGACGTGGGTGGACCGCCTCGCAGTCGAGTCGCCGAGCGACGCGGACCGCCCGCTCGACGTCCTCTCGGACGTAGAGCCAGTTCGGGTAGCCCGGGACGACCGATTCGAGCACCTGAACGGGCAGCGAGCCGGGAACCACCAGGGCACGGCGAACGGGGGCTTCGACCGATCCCGCCTCGGCGAGGACGGTCGGGTCGGCGGCGGAGACGAGCGGGTCGTGACCGTTGTCGGCCGCGAGGTCGGCGACCTCCACGAGCAGCCCGCGCTCTTTCAGCTCGCAGACGACGTCGACATCCGGCGGGAGCGCCTCGAAGACGTCGGCGAGCCGCGGGACGTGCTCGTCCGTATCGAGGACAGAGAGCGATCGCAGATCGTCGTACCCGGTCGAGGCGAGGGGTTTCCGGACGCCGGTGAGCCGCGAGAGGTTCTGGTCGTGGAAGGCGACGAGTTCGCCGGAGCCACACCGTCTGACGTCGATCTCGACCCCGTCCGCGACACTCGCCGCGGCGCGGACGGCGGCGAGGGTGTTCTCGGGGGCCTCGGCCGCGAACCCTCGGTGGGCGATCACTCGCACGGTCAGAACAGGTCCCACCGGTCGGTGATGAGACCGTCGACGCCGGCCGCCGCGAGTTCGCGTGCCTGCGAGAGCGTCGAGACGCTCCAGGCGTTCACCTCGAGGTCGTGCTGGCTCGCCCGGTCGGCGAGTCCGTTCCGCAGGCAGAGCTCGTCCTCCGGATGGACCATCACGGCGTCGAGGTCGACCGCGAGCTCTATGTGTTCGTCGGGCCGCTCGGCGAAGATCGGCGCGAGGCCGACCTCGTCGTCCCGGTCGCGAAGCTCCCAGAGCGCCTCGGGGACGAACGAGGAGATCAGCACCTCGTTTCCGATCCCCTCGATCGTCCGGAGGAGCTCTCCCGCCATCCCGGACCGCTTGAGTTCGAGGTTGAGGCCGACGTGGTCCGGGGTCGCACGGAGGAGCTCCGAGAGCTTCGGGATCCGCTCGCCGGTGCCGAGGATCTCGAGGGTCTCGATCTCCTCGTAGTCCGTGACGTCGATGCGTCGGTCGACGCCCGTGAGCCGCGAGAGGTTCTGGTCGTGGAAGGCGACGAGTTCGCCGGAGCCACACCGCCTGACGTCGACTTCTATCATGTCGACGTGGGGGGAGCAGGCGCGGACCGCTCCGACCGTGTTCTCGGGGTACTGGTCCGCACAGCCACGGTGGGCGACGATCCGCATTCACCTGTCCTCACGGACCAGGGGTGTAAGGCGTTTTCGTCTCAGATACACCGATCGTCGGGGTGGTATCCCCAGTCATACGGAGCTCGTTCTTTCATTCGGTCGACGGACGAGGCGTCGGTCTCTCGTGAAGTTGTGTCACTCACCCGGCGTCTCCCTGTACGATCGGCTCACGGACTTCCACCGCCCGGTCCCGAACCGGTAGTAGTTGAGCAGTCCCGGTACCGTGGTCTCGGCGACCATCGCGACGTAGAGGGCGATCACTCCGACCCCGAGGACGCCGGTGTACGCGATCGGGAGCGCCACGAGGTACATCCCGACGAGCGTCGCGAGGAACGGGAACCTCGTGTCCCCCGCGCCGCGCAACGCCCCGGTGACCGAGCCGTCGAGACCGAGGCCGAGGGTGCTCACCGCGCCGACGGCGACGAAGACAGTCGCGAGCGAGAGCGTCTCCGGATCGTCGGTGAAGGCGCCCGCGATCGGGTTCGCAAGCGCGATCACGCCGATGGCCAGGACGAGGTAACAACAGAGCGAGAAGCGGAGGATCTCCCGCCCGTAGGACTCCGCCTCGCCCTCGTCCTCCCGGCCGAGGTTCTGGCCGACGAGCGTGCTCGCGGCGATCGAAAAGCCCCAGCTCAGGCTGTCGATCAGCCCCCGCACCCGCCGACCGATCTCGAGTGCGGCCACCACGGAGGTCCCGAACGTGCCCGCGATGGCGAGCAGCGGGAAGATCAGCGCGGTCTCGGCCGCCCGACGGCCCATGAGCGGTGCCGAGATGGTCAGGAGCTGTCTCGTCAGTATCACCTCGACGTGCGGACCGGAACGGGTGATCGGCACCTGGAGCGGTGGGCGGTCGATCCCAGGATACCGGTTTCCGACCATGCCCCAGGCGAAGACGACGGTCACGGCCACGAGCGAGATGCCCGTCCCGAGCGCCGCGCCGACGACACCCAGACCGAGTCCGAAGATGAAGACCGCGTTGAGCGCGATGTTGAGGAGGCCGCCCGCGACGCGGACGATCATCGGGGTGTAGGTGTCGCCGACCGCCGCGTAGGTCCGCGAGACGATCATGTTGAGGAACTCGAAGAGCGCCGCGGGCGCCAGCACGACGAGGTACGCGGTCCCGTAGCCGATCGCGACCGGGTCCGAGGAGAGCAGGCCGATCAGCGACTCCGCGCCGAGGACGTAGCCCACCGAGAGGGGGATCGAGACGGCGACCGAGAGCAGCAGGCTCGCCTTGACCGCGAGTTCGGCCCGGTCGTAGCGCTCGGCGCCGTAGTGCTGGCTGACGAGCGCGATCGTCCCGCCGGCGAGCCCGATCGCGAGGAAGGTGACGATCCCCCAGAAGGCGTAAGCGAAGGCGAGACCGGCGATCGCCGGCGGGCCGAGGACGAGGCCGACCATCGCCACGTCCGCGGTCTGTTTGCTCATCAGCGCGACGCCGGTCAGCACCCGCGGCCACGCGAGCGAGAGCGTCGGGCGGAGGCGGTGCTCCGCGATCACGCCCGCTCGGTCGAGCGCGCGCGCGAGGGCGTCACCGGTCCGGACGAGAACGCCGCGCACGGCTCACGGTTCGGCCTCTCGGGCTTTCGCCTTCCGGTTCACTCCACCGAGAGCGCAACGAGGTCGAGTTCGGAGCAGAGCCGGTCCCTGGCGCCGGCGAGGACCGCGCTCGTGGGGACGTCCCAGGCGAGCGCGACCGGCCTGGCGATCCGGATCGCCCGTGCCCGGTGGAGACGGTACCGCTTTCCGGCACGCCGTTCGACGAGGTCGTCCCACCGCTTGCGGATCGCGTCCGTCACCTCGGTCACCGCGCTGTCGAGCGGGTCGACGCTCGGGTCGAGCCAGGCGTGGCCCTCGCAGTACGACGACCCCCGAGCGGGAGCGCTCCGGCAGGTCGAGAGCAGGCACATGGGGGACTCGACCTGGCTACCGGCCCGACGGTTAACTGTCTTCTCGCTCCTCGAACGAGACCGTCGAGAGCACCCGCCGGGAGAACTCCACCTCGGTCAGCTCCTCGTCCTCGAGCGACCGGAGCCACTCGGCGTCCACCTCCCACCGGCCCCTGAACTCCCCGTCGGTGTCGTAGACCCAGACGTCGAGCCCGGCCGGCTCCCACCCCTCCTCGAGCGCGTCCCGGAAGGTGTTGATCACCCGCCCCATCTGCTGGCGGGGGATCCCGTCGCCCGGCGCGACCGTCTCGTACTCGATCCGAAGCGTTTCCTCGCCGCTCTCGACCGACTGGAAGTAGACGCCCTGGCTCATCAGCCGGTAGCCGACCTGCTCGATCACCGGGTCGTCCTCCTCGAACATGGTTTCACTACCACCTCCGGGACTAAAGGCCTCGCTCCGAAAACCGGTCGAGCCCGAGCGGGAGCATGTCCGGGCTCACCGGCTGGAACTCGGCTCGCTCCTCCTCGGGGAGGTAGCCCCGGACGCTGTCCCACGAGTCGCGGGCGTAGCGCTCGTCGACGAACACCCGGACGCCGACCTCCTCGGGACCCCGTATCACCCGTCCGACCGCCTGGCGCGCCTTCCGCACGGCGGGGACGGTGAGCGCGTACTCGAAGCCGTTGCCGAAGACCGAGTCGTAGGCGGCGCGAACCGCCCGCGTCCGGGGGCTCGCCGTGTTCACGATCGGCACCCCGCAGACCGCGGCCGCAGCGAGCCGGTCGCCCCGGTAGTCGACGCCCTCGGTGAGCGTTCCCCTGAGACTCGTGACGAGCACTTTCCCCTCGC